>WFZU01000302.1 GCA_015489405.1 Bacteroidales bacterium | reverse complement strand
GTATTAGGCGGGTTGAATGCTTAATATGTTGTATCACAGAGTGTTGTTCCGGTAAAAAAAAGAAAAATAAATATTTGTACAAACTGATTATTATATAATTTTGCTGCGTTTCGCGGATGTGGCGGAATTGGTAGACGCGCTAGACTTAGGATCTAGTATCGAGAGATGTGGGGGTTCGAGTCCCCCCATCCGCACAAAAAAATCCGGTATTTGTTAGGAATATCGGATTTTTTTTTATTTTTGCCGTGTTTTTAAGTGGTGGACGTGCGTTTGCCGGAGTGGGAATTTTGTTTTACGGATGTTAAAATATACAGACATTTATATGAAGAGATTTGGTATATTGTTTCTTTTTCTTCTCTTTACTCTTGGAGGGGGGCTCATGGCGCAAACGCTTGTGAGTGAGAAGTTTGATGATACGCATTTTTCTTTTTCATATGTTTTTAAGAATGATACCAAGAAAGAGATACATCTTGACTCGATAGGGGCTGTTATTCAAGTGAAAAAAGGTATTTTCTCTTGTTCGGGAAAGGAAGCTTTGAAGACTCCGATTGCTGATTTTGTTTTCCCGTTTAAACCTAAAAATGCGACTATCTATCTGCCTAAGTATCCGGATATTAACATTGCTCCCGGAGAGACGAAAGAATTCTCCTTAGCTTTTCTTCCGGACGTTACCAAGGCTTGTTCGGATTGGGCTTTTGAAGTTAAGGTGATGTTGAATTTCAATACCGGTACTCCTTTTTATTCTACTCCCAAGTTGCTCATCAAGGACAATTATTTTGCATACGGTATGGAGCAACTTCCGGATGATGAAATTCAAAAAAATATTTATTCCAATGATGAGGGATTGCGGATTAAAGCACTCAATTCTCTTGAAAAATCGAATATTTCAGATGATTTAAAGATTCGTTTTATTAAGTTTGCGTTGGAGAATAGTTCGGACAAGATTAAAATGCCTGCCATAATGGCAATTTATAATAGTCATCTGAATGCGATGGCTGATTATCTCAACTCATTGGTTTATTCTTCTCTTCCCTACCAAGACAAGAAGGTGCTTGTCTATGTGTTAGGAAGGCTTGATTTTCCAAAGACCGTAAATTCCTTGATTGGCTTATTGCTGAACGGGGACCCCAGATTGATGGATGTGTCTGTAAATTCGCTTGTTGCCCTTGGCAGGGGTGATGTGAAGGCAAAAGTGGGCTTTATGCTTAATAAGCACATGAAATGGGTTAAGATGGATGTTAAGCATACCGAAAGGTTGTTGGGGCTAATCAAAGTATTGGTTCAATATCATGATAACAACGGACTTCAAATCATCAAAAAGATTCTTCAAAATGAAGCAACTCCCGCGTTCAAAAGAAGTCTCTTGACCTATCTGGACGGGTATTATCAACGGGGAGATGAAAGTGATAAAAATTATATTGCAGGCATAGGAGGTGATGTATTCAAGGATTTGGTTAATCTTAAAGATCCCGTTTCCGAACTTCACGCTATGAACCTTTTCATGTCCACTTCTTCCGATGTCAAAGCACAGAAAAAGATTATCAAAAAATTGCTTAGAAGTAAGAATTTTGACATTCAATATCAAGCATCTGTTTGGGTGGGAAGGAAAGGATTTAGAGAATTTGCCTCGGAAGCACTTAAAGTCTGTTCCCGGATAGAAGAGAATGAATCAAACTTCGGTTTCTTTCAAGCATTACGCAAAATGAAAGAAGAAAATAAAAAGTGAGCCGGAGTGCTTATATAGAAATTTTTCCTTCCTTTGTGCGCCTCTTGTGGGTTTCTGTTTTCATCTTTATTTGGAGTGGGTTATTCCCTTCATTGTTAGCGCAAGACCGGTATTACCGTATAGCTTTTTACAATGTAGAGAATCTGTTTGATACTCAACATGATAGTTTGAAACGGGATGCGGATTTTTTGCCCGGGGGTAATCATCATTGGACCAAAAAGAAGTTATACAAGAAAATAAACGGAATAGCCAAAGTGTATTATGCACTTGCCGGATGGAATAAAATCACTGCATTAGGATTGTGTGAGGTGGAGAATGAGCATGTTTTACGACTCCTCCTGCACTATTCACCTTTGCAGAGCCTTCCCTTGGGATTGGTGCATTATGAATCTCCGGACAGGCGGGGAATAGATGTCGCTTTTATCTATGACACGACACAATTGAAAGTCTTAGGTTCCCGTCCGGTGCATATCCGCTTTCCTTTTGATACATCGGGACGTACGCGCGATATCTTGTATGTTAAAACCTTGCTTTCGCAGCAGATTGTCCATTTTTTTGTGGTTCATTTTCCATCCCGCTATGGTGGATATATGCCCACTGTCTCCAAGCGGAAATGGGTGGCAGCAGTGGTTCGCCATAGCGTAGATTCGATTTTGCAGACCAATCCTTTGGCAAACATTATTATTATGGGTGATTTTAATGATGAGCAGGATAAGGAAAGTATCCGGCAGACACTGGCGGCAGGAAATGTTCAAGATACCGCCGGGAAGAAATTTCCGCTTATCAATCTAATGGCAACCCCCCGATTTGAAGATAAGGGAACTCATAAATTTCATGGCATCTGGGGCATTTTGGACCACATCATTGTTTCTAAATCCCTCTACGAAGGTCAAAACGGTTTACGAATAAAACAGCACAAAGCCTCCGCTTTTCATCCTCCTTTTTTGATGGAAAAAGATGAAAAATATTTGGGCGAAAGACCTTTCAGAACCTATACAGGTTTCTCTTATCATGGTGGGTATAGCGACCATTTGCCGGTCTATATGGATATCTTACCCGCCGGAGATTAGCATATCTTTATTAACAATAATTTGTTAGTATTTGCCAACAAAACCGGCTTTGCTTGTCCTCAATTGTGTTATCTTTGTAACTAATTTTTTGCGATATGGGAAAATTTCTAAAATGGGCGATAATTATCTTGCTGGGCGTTGTCGTTGTTTTTACAGGTTTTCGCTATTATTCAAATCTGAAACGTAAAGATATTCCCTTGCTGCATGCCATACCTACGGAAAGCTCCCTGATAGTCAAAATAAATAATCTTACTCATCTGCGACGGGATTTGTTGAAAGAGGCTGCCTATTGGAAGCAACTGAAAACGGTTGAACCATTTCTATCCTTGGATATGGAGTGGGAAAGATGGGACTCCCTGCTGCACAACTATCCTTCGGTTGAAAAAGACCTTGCTGCGAGTCCTTGTGTATTAAATCTTATGAAGGTTGATTCTAACCGCTATGCTTCTTTATTTTTGGTCCCCTCTCCGGCGATAGACAAAGGAACTGCCTGGAAAGAGATTTTCCGTTCTCAAAATGCGGCACCGGAGAGCGAAATAGAAACCTATAAGGAGGTTAACATTTATCAATTGAATCATCACCTGCATTTGTATTTTTGCCGTGTGCCGGGTATCGTAATCTTAAGTCCGGATCTTATCGCTATCCGGCGTTCTATCGCTCAAATCTATCAAAATAATTCTTTGGATAAGGATCCTCTGTTTCATCAATTGTCTCTGACGGAAGGAAAAAAAACGGACATTAACCTTTACCTGAATTATGTCTCTTTCCCTTCGCTAATAAAAATGTTGGTCAAGCCCGGAATAAGCGAAAAAGTTTCCCGTCTGTCTAAATGGATTGAGTTAGACCTGCAACTGAAAAATGATGAAATGTTGATGACCGGATTTTCTTCGCAGCCGGACAGTTTATCCTATTTTCTGAATATCTTTAAACAAGAACCGCAGCATATCAGCGTCCCGGAAATTTTGCCTTATGATGTGTCATTTATGTTGGATCTCGGAGTGGATGATTTTCAGAAAACCTACCGCAATTACCTTTCTTTTTTGGAGTCCGGGCATACAAAACAAAAATTTTTGAAGCGTCATTCGGCTTTGGAAAAGAAATATCATATCCATATCCGGAAAGACCTTTTTAGCTGGATTGGAAATGAAATTGCATTGGCATATAACGGGAAAACAGCCTCATCCGATGATTATTTTTTAGTTATACGTGCCAAGGATATATCATTGGCACAAAATAAGTTGGCTTTTGTTTCAGAGCGAATGACCCCTGACGGTGAAGAGCCTTACATGAGTATGTATAAGGATTACATCATCAAAAGATTGCCCGAGCCGGGTTTGTTGGAAAGTTTGTTTGGTGCTCCTTTCTCTAAGGTTCACAATAACTATTTTACGTTTCTGAAAGATTATGTCATTTTTGCCAATTCTCCTGTGCAGTTGGAAGATTTGATAAATACATTTTATTTAAAGAAAACCCTTTCCGCTAATTTTAATTACCAATATTTTTCGGACAATATTTTTGAAAGCTCAAATATTTATCTGTATTGCAATATCCGTAATGCTTATCCTTTGCTGATAGATATATTTAGTGGCGAACTTTATAATTATTTTGAAAAAAATGAGCTTCTTTTTCGCAATTTTGAGGGCTTGGGGATTCAATTCAGCTATTCCGAACATTTGTTTTTTACCAATTTGTATTTGAAATATAATCCTTCTTATCAGGAAGTCAAACTGAATAATTGGGAATATGATTTGGAGGACGAGGCTATCGGAAAGCCACAGATTATCAAAAATCACCGTACCGGAAGACGAAATGTTGTCGTTTTTGATGCTTCCAAGAATATGTATCTGATTAATCATTTGGGACAATTGCAATGGAAAATAAAACTTCCCGAAAAACCGATTAGTGATATTTCTCTGATTGACTACTACGATAATGCGAAGTGGCAATATCTTTTTAATTCGGAAGATTATATTTATCTTATTGATTTAGAGGGGAATGAAGTTGCAGGATTTCCTGTGAGTCTGGATGTGTCCGCCACTTCTCCCATTTGTGTATTGGATTATGAAGACACGAAAGACTATCGTTTTTTGTTAGCATTGTCGGATCAAAAAATTTATAATTATTCCCGTGAGGGGAATAAAATAGAAGGTTGGCACAAAGTGCAGACCGGGAGTGTGGTGAAGTCTCCGATTCAATATTTTGCCATAAAAGGAAAAGATTATATCATCGCTTATGATACGGTGGGTAATACCTATATTGTTAACAGGAGGGGAGAGAGACGTATTCCGGTTGAAACGACTTTTATTAAGTCCAAGTATAATATTTTTTACGAAAATCTTACCAATAGCTCGAAAGGACTCTTTTTGACCACGGACGCGAAAGGACGATTGTCATACGTGAGTAAATCCGGAAAGATAAGCTACTCCTCTTTTGGAGCGTTTTCTCCGGAACATTATTTCCTTTACGGGGACATTAATGATGATAAAGACCCGGATTTTATTTATTTTGACAAAGACCGTATGATTGCTTTTGACCGGTATAAAAAGGAAATTTGTTCATATACATTTCCTGAAAATATTAGCAAGCAGCCGTTGCTATTCAATATCGGGCGGAAAGCCTACCTGGGAGTCATGTTGGATTCTTTGCAGGAAGTGCGGTTTTATGATGAGGGGCAGCGGGCTTTTGACTATATTACCTTTGCTGCCAAACAGGGCTTCGTTATCACACAACTTGAAAATAACGGAAAATACAATATCATAACAACCCAAGGGAAAAAAGTATATAACTACCGCTTGGATTAGTGAAATCGTCCGGCAATTCAGCCTTAGGGAAAGATGCTTTCGTTAATAATAACGCCGCCTGCACATTTCAAACTGAACCGGAATCAAATAAGTAGCTTCAACATACCTGTCATCTTTGATAGCCGGCAACCAAGTGTACTCGGAAGCAACTTCCTCTACTACCCGCAGGGCTTCATTATTTAAACTTTCTGCACAACCCTTGACAATGGTGTAATCTTGAATGGTACCCAGGGTGTCTATTTTGATACCTACAATAATTTCCCCGGACAAACCTTTTATCCAAGCGTCTGCCGGATATTTAATACGTTGATTGATTTTGTATTTCATTTCTATTGTACTCCCCAGCAGGAGAGGGGGCTGGCTGTAATGAGTGGTGTCTTGAAAAGATTCATAATCAACGACTTTTAATTTGTCGTAATCATATTCCAGTTGTACTCTCCTGAGTCCGTCATAGTATTTCCAGATGCCGACTTTCTCGTTATTATCATAGTATCCGTTGATGATGATGCGTTTTTTGAGATAACGGAGATAAAGTCCTTGTCTAATTTTTCTATGATGTTTCAGTACGTGATAGATTTCAATGATGTCTTTGTGCTTTTTTGTTTTTTCTTTGAGTTCAAATTCTTGGTCGAAATCAAAGTCCTGGCCGAAACACAGAATCCCCGGAATGATAAAAAGAAGCAATATTGCCAATTTTTTCATCATTCTTTCATTGTCGTTTCTTTTTTTCCGCCTCATCTGTATCCTTTAATTGCCAGTAAGAGTTTACAAAGGTACAAAATATTTCTTTTAACTCACCTATTATATTTCCCCTTCCTGTCTGTTCTTTTTAATTCCCCTAAAAATACAAAGTCTGTTAAAAAACACTTTTCGTTTGTACTCTTATCAATGTGTTTTTTAACAGACCCTCATGTGGGACATACTGGATTCGAACCAGTGACCTCATGCCTGTCAAGCATGCGCTCTAAACCAACTGAGCTAATACCCCGTTTTTCAGGCTGCAAATTTATAAATTTTATCAAAACAAAAATTATTTTAATAATTCTTTTGCAGTTTTTAGTGTGGATTCCGTATATTGCTCTCCGCCAATCATTTTGGCGATTTCTATGCTTCTCTCTTCTCCGTCTATTTTGCTTACAAAGGTGCTTGTGATGTCGTTTTCGATACGCTTTTGTACTTGTAAATGCGTTTCCCCTTTGGCGGCAATCTGCGGTAGGTGCGTGATGGCAAGGATTTGCATGGAGCGCGCCATTCGAGATAAAATATTTGCGGTTTTTTTCGCTAC
>WFZU01000301.1 GCA_015489405.1 Bacteroidales bacterium | reverse complement strand
TCCCCTTCAAAGATAGTGCGGAGGGTGTCCAAAAACAGACTCTTCCCAAAACGTCGGGGACGCGAAAGGAAATAATAGCCGCCGCTATTTTCTATTAAATCCAAGGCAATCTTGGTCTTATCCACATAAACATAATTCTCCTCTATCAAGGTTCTGAATGTAGATTTCCCAATGGGCAGTCTTTTGAGTTTCATTCTATTTTCATTTTTTCTGCAAAGATAAGTATTTTTCCTTATCCGGTTTTATCAAAAGAACACGAATATATCAGTGTTCAAGCCAAAATACTGCTTCCTTCCGGTATATCCTGAAAAAACACCATCACTCCACCAAAACCCGCACCCCCTCCGAATGGCTCCGGAATTCCGGGGCATACATACATTCTATTTCGCTGATACCATTGCTAAAATCGCCTTTTTGGTTAACCGTAAGTGCATATTCAAAAACATAGGTTCCTTTTGGGAGATAATCCATAAAGAAATGAGTCGCCAGATCCTTGGTGCTTTGGTAATACCCCAATCCATCTTGATAGTGATAAGCGGAAAGCACATTCACCGGCTCAAATGCGGCAGCTCTCATATCTTTCAGATGTACATATTCCATTGATCTATCAACACGCAATTCGATACGAACTTTGACAATATCTCCCGTATGCAATGTACCTACTTTGGAAACCGGCACCAGCACCTTCCCGTGCTCCGTATTTTTCTCAACAAACAACTCTTTTTTGAGGCTTAATGGCGTCTCATGGGAAGTGATTTTATCCAAATCCTCAAAATATTGCCAATACATAGCCCCCCAGGCAATATGATTATTGGGATTAGTAATTTTGATTTTACCCATACCCGGCTCTATCTCCTCCTTATTCCAAGAAGTTTTGAAATATCCCGTCCCGGCTTCTGCTTTTATATCATCTTTATTGCTAAAGTCTAATTTCTTATCTCCCACGGAAATATCCGGCAATTTCGATTCGGTCAACCATTCCGTACCGCGAAGCAACAAAGCATAAACCGCTTCCGTAGTAGCACGGGTTGTTTTCCAGTCTTGCACCTGCTTTTGTTTGAGCAGCCACTGTCGCATTTGATCCACAGACTCCCGGTCTTGATTGATTTCTTCGAAGGCTTCTATGAGGAGGGCTTGCGTTTCGACCGGTGCTTGATACCAATAATATCCTCCTTGGTTTTCGCGCCAATACATTCCCATTTCATCGGAATACAGGGCGTGTTCTTTGATTGACGCAAGTAATTCTTTGGCTGTTTTCGCTTTTCCCAAACGGTGCAGAATCAGTGCACTCATTGCTTTGAGATAGCGATTTTGCTTCACCGCATAATGTTCCACCTGACTCACATAAAAATCATACGCTTCTTGATGATTCGCCTTGATTTTTGCCCATCCGTTAAAGAAAGAGCGGGCATACAAATATTGTATGACTGTCGCAGTCAAATGATTATCGCCGGGATTAAATCCGTTAGAGGCTTTCAACTTTTCATAGGCTTCATACATTTTATTATCCATAAACCCGAGCGCTTTGGCAATCATCGGTCGCAATTCTGTATTTTGTTTGACGTGAACCACATCCAAGGCTTGCAAATGACCAAAGCCGCTGACGATATATTGGGTAATGTAAAGGCTTGTCTGCATTCCTTGAAACCACGCCCATCCCCCATCCGGCTGTTGATTTTGTTTTAATTTTCGTAAAGCGGAAGCGAGCTCATAATCCATTCGATTCAAGTCAAAAAGCAAAGCAAGACGTTTTTTGCGTTCACTTTCGTTGCGGGCGTCCAAAACCCAAGGAGTTTCTTCGAGCAAAGCAGATTTCAGTGCTTGATTTTTTTCCAGATTAGAGAGTAGAGATTTGGAAGCAGGTAGATTTTTCCACGCATCAAAAACCCTCTTTATCTTAGGGTGCGAATTGCTGATATGACTTCCCAAGGCATTCGCATAGTAACGACTAAATACTTGTTCGTTACACGAATGAGGATACTCCATAATGTAGGGAATAGCTTGCACGGCATACCAAACGGGATTGCTCGAAAATTCCAAAGTTAGTTTGTGGTTTTTCAAGCTGGAATGCTGTCCGCTATTTAGCAATTTCTCGAAAACAAATTCTTTCGTTTCGTTGGCATTGACAGGCAATGGCATAGATTCGGTTACCAACATACGATTGCTAACAACCGGAATGGCTTTTTCTTCACCATCACTAAAATCTCCGGATTTGGCAACGATACGACAGGTCAATACCGGATACTCTCCGGGAATTTCTATTTGCCATTCAAAAGCTTGACTGCCATTGGCTTCAAGCTGAAAATGTTGCGAAAGGGAAGTTTTGATAATTTCCGCACTCACATCTTTCATCGAAATAGCATCGTACAAGCGTAGTTCCACGTCCCCTTTCAACGTTTTACCGGTCATGCTGACGACTTTTGCCGAAAATGTCATTTTATCCCCTTGACGGAAAAAACGGGGTTCATTGGGAACGACCATCAAATCTTTTTGTGTAATAACCTCTTTTTCAAACTGTCCGAATCTCAAATCCCGGGTATGAGCCAAGCCCATAAAACGCCAACGTGTCAATGCTTCCGGCATCGTAAAACTCAAAATCACATTCCCCTCTTTGTCTGTTTTTAACTCCGGGAAAAAGAAAGCGGTTTCATTGAAATTTTTGCGAATACGGATAGGTCCGGCGTGCTGTTTTTGAGCATCTTTTTCTACTTCCGGAGCGGGTTTACTTTCCTCACCCTGCACGCCGGGTACAGCCGGCGCATCCGCCACATCCTCATTCGGGGGTGCCCCGGATCTTGCAGGCATAGCTTCTATTTCCATTTCCATCACGCCACCCCGTTTCATCATATAGCGATTGCGAGGTATTATCACAGGAATATATTTTAATCTATCGAAAGCTTGTTGCAGAATAGGATCATTCATCACGGTCTGCGGCGAAACGCCAAATGATCTTTTGGATAAAAAATTGCTCAAACCGTAAGAGCGTCCGGCATTGTAATATTTCAAAACATTAAAATCCCATTGATTCCTGACAAATTCATCTAAGGAAGCATCATACATTCCTGCTAACAGCTCAGCACTGAAAATATCTTTATGCTCGCCGCTGATTTTGATTCTCCATTCTTCCTTTTGTCCGGGATAAAGTTTATCACGGAAAGTCATAAAATCAAAATGCAGTTTTTTGTTGCTCCAAGGCACAGCGACAGGTTGATTGATTTCATAGGCGCGATTATATTTTACCGCTGCGACACGCACTCCTATCCCCCCTCTCATCGATGCCTTTACCGGAAAGCGGATAATTTTTTGTTCGTTGGACAGTTGCAAAAATTCCCTTTTAAGTGGCTTTCCGTCAAAAAGAATCTCGTATTGCAGATTCAAATTCTTACAAGCCGTACCGACCACAAACTCCAAATCTTCTCCCACCTCTACACTCGTATTATCAAAATAGGTAAAAAACACCTCTTTGCGAGCCGTTTTCTTGTCCCGGGGAGAAAAAAGCGTGAAATATTGTTCCAGCTTTACCTCTTTGCCAAAAGCATCTTTACTCTCCACAAGCATATAATACAATCCCGGCTTCCATTGATCGATTTCCGGAATAGTGAAAGTAGAATCCTTGGCTATCTTAAATTCAAACTCTTTGAATATTTTGCCTTTGGCAAAGCGGGTAATATCATCATCTTTTCCATAAATATCATAGGGCAGATTCTTATGAAATTCTTCCCTGCTCATCATTCCGGTATCGGGAGCTGACCAATAACGTTTGCGATAAACATTTGGGTCTTCTATCACCGGATATATCTTGATTTTTCCCGATGAGGGAAGTGAAACGCCATCCAAATTGGTAGATGTGATACGGATTTCTTTCAGTTTATCCTTATTGTTCAACTTCGTCAAATTGCTTTTCAACAACAGCGCTTCCGAACCGATTTTCACGGATTTCTCTTCTTGATGTACCTCTCCGGTAATATCCGTAACCGTTACGGAAACCGTATAATTGAATGCCGGTTTCAGCTTGCTACTATACGATTTATCCGGAATAGCTTCGAAAGGGATTTTGAACACACCATTCTCATCCGTTTCTACGGTTCCGTGGGTGATTTCCACATCGGTTCCCGCGGGATAAGGTATCCAAAAACAAAAATAGCGATAGGGGAAAAAGACTTTTCGCCGGACACTGTATTCCACCTTGGCTCCTTGCAAGGCGTATCCGGCAAAGGCTTTCACTTCTCCTTTCACGGCTACCGTCTGACCCAATTTGTAATTGCCTTCGAGTGGTTTAAAAGAAATTTCAAACTTGGGTCTTTTGTATTCTTCCACTTTGACAGAGCGACTTCCCCAAGAAGTTTTCAGAGTCATATTTCCAGTCAAAACATCTTCCGGAGCAATGAAAGAACCGCTAAAAGACCCAAATTCATTCGTACTTATGTCCGTTTCGGATATTTTTTGCCAATTGGCATCCAAAAACCTTACATTTACTTTTTCTCCGGGTAAAATTTTGTAGTCCCCATTCCTGTTTTCCATCAAAATTCCTTTGAAATAGACGGTCTGTCCGGGACGATAAATAGCTCTGTCGGTAAATATTTTCACGACTTTATGCACCTGTGGACTTCTTTTATAATTTCGCAATTGATAAAAATCATCGCTGTACAAAACATCTTCACGATTTTTGAAAATCAAGAAATAGTTGCTGCGCCGGTCATTGTTCGGCAAAGCCGGAATAATAATTTCCCCGTTTTTGCCGGTAACGAAGGTTTTATTGTAATTAATTTCGGCTTTCCGCTTGCGGTAATCGTAATGATAATAATACATCTCTACTTTTACATCCGGCAACGCCGTCCCTTGCATCCGCTCTTTCACGAAATAATGCTGATTTTTATCTTCGTCCTCCGACTGAATATAGCTTATATCCGAAACCTGAAATTCTTGCCACTCAATATCCGCCTTGTCGATATGCGCATTGTCGGTCATCACCAAAAGATAAGCACCCACACTCAACGAGGGCAAGAAGCCCTCAACAGTATGCCCTCTATAATCCTTTATATCAGGAAGTTGAACCTTACTTTTCCGGACATAATGCCCCGCACTAATTTGTTCGATGACATATTCTTTCATATTAAAATCCGGACCCCGGTGATTGCCCAATTTTTGATAATCATAAGGCAACACATAGATATTCGCCGCAGTAAAATTCCGGTAATGCAGCTTGTACAACAAATTTTGGCGGGAAGGAAAGACCTTGGACATTTCAAAACTAATGGCAGTCTGCTCAATTCTTCTTTTCAGAATCCCGCAATTATGCGCACCCCGGCTACCGGGAAATTCACGAATCGTATGCTCACAAATTTGCACGGCATCGCGAAAATTCCAGCGATAGGCAGGGGAAATTCCGTCATATTTACCTCCTTGTTCGTAGAGAAAACTCGCTATCTCATAACGAATATCCGCCCGTATGTCATCACTCCCCGCTTCTTTTTCAAGATTGCGCAATGCCTCCAAATACAGAGCGTCCTTGTCCGGCAAAGTAGAATGATTGCGAACAAACTTCAAACGCCTCAGATCCGCATCAACCAATGCTTTCCCGTTTCCGTCATCCAAATGAAAACGCAAAATATCCTGCATTATCGTCATTGCAAAATAGGGAAAATCCAACGAATCATTGTTCTTCGCTTGCAACTTAACAAAATCAGCGGCTTTGCCGAAATAGGCTTTTCCGGAGAGTTCGAAGCGCTTCGCCGGATGACTCAAGCCGTCAATATCTTCCCTGAAAAAATTAAAGGCTCTGAAAGCCAACAAATCATACAGATAAGGACGATACTTTTCCGAATTTTCGTTCGTATCAAGAATAGCATCAAAATAACGAACAGGATATTTTTGCGTGATATCACTTTCTTCCAATGAAAGCAAATACTCCTTCTTGATTTCAGAAGCAATTTTTCGTAAATCCCACGTCTTAATATCTTTATTGTCGTATCCTACGGTCTCCGTTCGATTGCTAAACCGGTAACGGTTCCGGTTAAAATAGTTGTAATACAATTGTGCCAACACACTGTGTAGAAGTTGTTTGTCCGGTGATTCGGAAAGTGCTATTTCAGTTTTCAAATCAGCAATAGACTCTGTCATAAAATCTTCACGGTATTCGGATTGAAGGTTTATCTTAAAGAGGATGCTCTTGATGATTTGGGGGTGATTATGATTTTTTTTCGCCTTGGCGTAGATAGATTCAACTATTTTTAATGCAGACTTCGGAAGACTCTTTGCCTGAAACTCTTCCACTTTTTTCCAATCTTTTTCGTAATTCTCTTTCTTCATATCAATTTTTGTAAAAGAACTCAAAGAGAAATAAATAATTCCTCCGGCAATCAAACTCAACACACTGATGACAACAATATTTTTCATCGTAAAATATGATTTATTCATTTTCCTCATTTTCAATGAAATTATTGTGCCAAAATTAACAATTTACCGCATTATAAAATAAATATGTTTAAATTCGCCTAACATCATTCCCGAAGGGGAAGAAAGGGGAACTATCCAAGGAAAGAAAAAGAGGCACAAAAAATTATCATTACAAACGAAAAAATATTTACTTTCGTCTCCAAAAAAATAAATACATAAAATATTATGATAACAAAAATTTCAACACTGGGAGGATACCTCCACGAATACGAAAAAAGTGTAGCCGATCCGGCAAAATTTTGGAGCAAAATCGCAGAAAATTTTTACTGGCGTAAGAACTGGGACAAAACCTTGGAATGGAACTTCGATGAACCTAAAATTGAGTGGTTTAAAGGCGGCAAGCTAAATATCACGGAGAACATTTTTGAACGGAATCTGTTTTTGAGAGCCCGGCAAAAAGCGATTATCTGGGAACCCAACGACCCGGAAGAAGAATGCCGCTCCTACACCTATGACGAACTCTATTTGGAGGTTAATAAATTTGCCAATGTCCTGCGGGATATGGGAGTGCAAAAAGGTGACAGGGTAACTATTTACTTGCCGATGATTCCCGAATTAGCCGTTGCAATGTTGGCTTGTGCAAAGATTGGAGCTATCCATTCGATTGTTTTTGCCGGCTTCTCCGCCCGGGCATTAGCCGAACGGAACAATGATGCCAAGGCTAAAATCCTGATAACGGCAGACGGCGGATTTAGGGGCAACAAGGTCATTCCGCTGAAGGAGACGGCAGATGAAGCTGCCCAAATGGCACAAGATATCGAGAAGATGATTGTTGTCAAAAGGACCGGAAAAGAAGTCAATATGATGAAAGACAGGGATTTCTGGTGGGAAGATTTGATGCAAAACGCCTCCCCGTCGGCAAGTATCGAAGTTATGGATGCCGAAGACCCCTTATTTATTTTATACACCAGCGGATCGACCGGAAAGCCCAAAGGAGTATTGCACACCACCGGAGGATATATGGTGTATGCAGCTTACACTTTCAAAAACGTATTTCAGTATTCCGATAATGACATCTATTTTTGCGCCGCTGACATCGGGTGGATAACCGGGCATTCCTATATCATCTACGGACCTCTTTTGGAAGGAGCTACGACCATAATGTTTGAGGGGATTCCGACTTTCCCCGAGCCGGACAGATATTGGAAAATTATCGAAAAACACAAAGTAAATCAATTTTATACTTCCCCGACTGCTATTCGTGCCTTGATTGCCGAGGGAGAACAATGGATTGAAAAATACGAGCTTAAAAGCCTCAAAGTCTTGGGCACCGTTGGCGAACCTATCAACGAAGAAGCTTGGCACTGGTATCACGACCACGTCGGGAAAAACCGTTGTCCTATCGTGGACACGTGGTGGCAAACCGAAACGGGCGGTATTATGATCAGTCCCCTGGCGGGAATAATTCCAACCAAACCGGCTTTTGCGACACTTCCGCTACCGGGAATACAACCGGTCGTCGTTGACAAAGAAGGGAATATGCTGGAAGGAAGAAATGTAGAAGGCAACCTCTGCATCAAGCATCCTTGGCCCGGTATGGCAAGAACTCTTTGGGGCAACGCCAAACGCTTCAAAGAAGCCTATTTTTCCACTTTCCCCGGATTGTATTTTACGGGCGACGGGGTGAAAGTGGATGAAGACGGATATTACCGGATACTCGGAAGGATCGATGACGTCATTAATGTTTCAGGACACCGGCTCGGAACGGCAGAAATCGAAAATGCACTCAACGAACACCCGCTCGTGGCGGAATCTGCCGTGGTAGGCTTTCCTCACCCTATCAAAGGGCAGGGAATATATGCTTTCGTGGTCGTTCCCGATTTGGCTCCGGACATACACGACGAACTGCGCAATTCGTTGAAAAAAGGTGTGGCAAAACTTATCAGTCCTATTGCCAAACCCGATGAAATCCGCTTTGTGAAAGAATTACCCAAAACCCGTTCCGGAAAAATTATGCGCCGTATCTTACGCAAGATTGTGGAAGGAAGTACGGATTTCGGGGATATCACGACCTTGGTCAATCCTGAAATTATCAAAGATTTGACAGAAAACTAAACCCCTTATTTACAAACATATACTC
>WFZU01000300.1 GCA_015489405.1 Bacteroidales bacterium | reverse complement strand
GTATGGATACGATTTCCTATGTATTGGCAATGGAAGAGATTTCCAAAATGGATGCTTCTCTTTCGGTGATTATGTCGGTCAACAATTCATTGGTTTGTTATGGAATTGAGAAATATGCCAGCGAGGCATTGAAAGAAAAATATCTGGTTCCTTTGGCATCCGGAGAAGCGATAGGCGCTTTTTTGTTGTCTGAGCCGGAAGCCGGTTCCGATGCAACCAAACAACGTACGATAGCGGAGGACAAAGGAGATTATTATTTGGTGAACGGAACCAAGAATTGGATTACCAATGCCCATTCTGCAAAATATTATATCCTTATCGCACAGACAGATGTGGAAAAAGGACACCACGGAATCAATGCTTTTATCGTAGAGAAAGACAGTGAAGGCATTAGCTTGGGACCTCATGAAGACAAAATGGGAATGCGTAGTTCGGATACCCATTCCGTGATGTTTACCGATGTCAAGGTGCCGAAGGAAAATCGTATCGGAGAAGACGGTTTCGGTTTTAAATTTGCAATGAAAGTTTTGGAAGCCGGTCGTTTGGGGATTGCCTCTCAGGCGATGGGCATCGCTTCGGGTGCTTTGGACCGGGCGATACAATATGCCAAAGAACGGAAAGCCTTCGGCAAACCTATTGCCGCTCATCAAGCTATAGCTTTCAAATTGGCGGAGATGGCTGTCAAAGTGGAAAATGCCAGAAACCTTTGCCTAAAAGCGGCTTGGCATAAAGATAATGGAAAAGATTTTGCTCTATTGGGTTCCATGGCAAAACAGTATGCAGCGGATATTGCTATGGAAGTTACCACCGAAGCGGTACAGATTCACGGAGGCTACGGCTATGTGAAAGAATATCACGTGGAACGTTTGATGCGTGAAGCAAAATTGACTCAAATTTACGAAGGAACGTCTGAGATACAAAAGATCGTTATTTCGAGAGCGCTACTGAGAGATTAACGAAAAGGCGTTTACTTCCTCCGGGATTGACGATTCTTGTATGAATGATGAGGGAGAAGTCTTGCGGGTGTTTTGCTTCCTCTTCCGGTATGTAGGATCTGTCCATAAAGTCAAGAGCTTGAGCCGGAATGTTCGAATTCAAGCCTGTCTGCCGTATGCACAGGCAGGGCTTGCGAAGTTCTGAAAGCAAAGGAGTCGGCTTACGTCAATGCGGTGCGTTGAGCTTGCCGAAACGACCGGTTTCAGAACGAGCGTAACGCAGAAGCCGGACATTATAGACAAGTTCTATGCAGGGTGTAAGCGGATGTTTCCGGAATACGGCGGAGCGCATTTTGTTTGTAGAAAAAACTAAGAGGATTGAGGTTACCGGTATTTATAGCGAAGCGATACTTGATTTCAAAGAAATCGTTTAACATCATCAATATCATATCCGTCATTTCGCTCGCCGGAGTCGTCGTGGGAACGATGGCGCTGATTGTGATATTGTCCGTATTTAACGGCTTTGAAGATTTGGTTGGTTCGCTGTATAGCAAGTTTGATCCGTCTATCCGCATAAGTCCGAAGGAGGGAAAAGTTTTTGATCCCTCGCTGATTCCCTCCGAAAAAATCCGAAAATTGCAGGGGCTCGTATCCTATTCCGAAGTCTTGGAAGGAAATGTTTTACTCCGCTATCACGGGGAGCAATATATCGCTACCTTGAAGGGAGAAAGTACGGATTTCCTTAATCATAACCCTTTGCAGTCCAATATCGTGGACGGCTCTTTTCGTTTTGAGCGCGATGGTATGGAGGCATTGCTGATGGGCTATTTTATAGCTTATAAATTGGATGTTTCGATGAACGATGCAGGGACTCAAATTCAGGTCTTTTCTCCGAAGCGTTTTGCTAAAAATTATGCTGATTTACGGTCTTCTTTCGTGCAAGGCGGGATATTGCCGGGAGGCATCTTTTCCATACAACAGGATATTGATGCGAAATATGTTGTTTCTTCCCTTCGCTTTGCCCGGAAAATATTCCAATACGATACGGAGGTGAGTGCCATTGAAATACGTTTGGATTCTTTGGCTGATATGGATTTGCTTCAAGCACGGATAGAACAAATGTTGCCGGCGAATACTTTCGTAGTCAAAAACCACTATCAACAACAGGAAGTGCTATACAAAGTGATGCGGACGGAAAAATGGTTTCTTTTTTTCATCTTGATATTTATTTTGGTGATAG
Organism: Bacteroidales bacterium; assembly: GCA_015489405.1. Lineage (GTDB taxonomy): Bacteria > Bacteroidota > Bacteroidia > Bacteroidales > S143-32 > S143-32. The sequence goes on along the minus strand of WFZU01000300.1, from coordinate 2,428 downwards.
CCATTTTCAATTTGGTAAGCTCTTTGACAATGATGATATTAGACAAGATAAAAGACCTTTCCCTTTTGTTTGGAATGGGGATGTCGATAGGAGAAATCAGAAAAATATTCATCTCGGCAGCGATGATGATTGTTTTTGCGGGAGAAATTATCGGTCTCTCCTTGGGAACGCTTTTGTGCTATTTGCAGCAAGAGTTCGGCTTGGTTCGTCTCGGGGGAGAGGTGAATGCATTTTTGGTTCCCTATTATCCCGTGCAATTTCATTGGAGCGATTTTGTGTTGAGTATTTTATCCGTGAGTCTGATTGGTTTCCTTGCCGGATTGATTCCCGTGATGCGCTTGAAAGACCGTTTTCTGCAAGAGCAGATATTGAAAAATATTCGCGGACATTAGACTGCTGCATAAAGTGTCCTTTTCCAATAACTTTACAGACAGACACATTATAGCCGTCCGGTTATTGGCACAGGTCTTTTTCAACTTTCTATCTTGCGGGGATCATATAGAAATAACAAAAACGTATTGAGAAAGGCAAACATCGTAGCTCCCGCCTGCGTTTCCAAGGTGTCTTCAAACAACATGGAGATGCTCATCGTAATAAAAAATACGACATACAGGAAAGAATTCCAGCGCCGCATATAGATAGCCGGATATATCAGAACGAGGAGAAACCAGAGAAACCCAACGACCCCAAAACCGATAAAAATAGTAAGATACTGCTGGTGTGCCCTAAACTGATATTCCTTTTTCAGGGTGGGTTCGTGAAGCAAATATTCCCGGTGATAGGCATCCGGAATATCCCCGGTACCTACGCCGAAAACAGGGTGGTGTTTGATGATATTCAAGCCGTGTTTCCAGAAAACCAAACGTTGAATAAACGAGTGTCCGGAAGGATCTTTATGGTTTCTGAGGATATTGTATTCCCACAATAGTTTATAGATTCTTGAGCGGGGGTCAAAATGCCGTGTATAGACTACATTGGCAATGCCTTTTTCAATATTCCTTACATCTTTTTCCGTTAATTGGGCTACGGCGGCGGCATCTTTTCTCAGCCCTTTGGAGTTAAGATAACGGATAAGCGTGTATTTAAGTTCTTGATTTTTAAGATCTTTTCCCTCATAGGGAAATTTGCTGCGACGGTTCCAAGCTTCTTTCAGCTCTTGCGGACAAACATACCAGTAGATGTGTGCTCCGTTTTCGATAGTGCTGTCATTGAGGAAGAGGTAAGCATTGGAAAGGGCGGTTTTTGCCTTGGGGTCGTAGTGGTCCGTAGCGGTATTATATTCATGGTAATTCCAATAGAGATAGCCCGAGATGCTTAATATTACCAATAAAACAATGCTGATACCCATTCCCATTTTATTACGGCTAAACGATCTTATCAATATCCTGACAATCAATATGAGAGATAGAATGGACAGACTACTGACCGAGCCGATTGCAATCAAAAAGGCAATCAATATCAACACGGAAAGGGAAAATAATATTTTAAGCGAAGCTTTATCATGGCGGGAGAAAAAGAAAACGCACAGATATATAACGATGACGATGTGCATTCCGAAACGGATATGGGAAATGAACGGGCTCAATTGGCGGGGATCCACGACATCTTTAAAAAACAAGGTATAAAACCCGATGAAAACACCGGTCAGAACAGCGCCCATATACAGGTAAAAAAGTTGATAAATCCGTTTGCTGTCTATGGGAGGGATACCGGACAGAATGACCGGAAGAAGCAGGATGGGAAGTTTCTTTTTTAGGTCTTCCAGTGCGTAGCCGGTGTCGGTGGAATACAGCAGTCCGGCAAGGTGCAACAGCCACAGCGAACTTAGTAAAACAGCCGCTTTGTTATGAAGAAACTTTTTCCATTTCGATTTAATGTCTCCTTCGGCAAGCCAATTCCCCACCAAAAGAAATTGACTCACACTCATTCCGAAGCGCGAAAGCGGCATACTGATAAACATCAATGCCAATGCAGCCCAATAAATGTTCCGGTGGATATTTTTACGCCCTTCCTTCATTAGACCTTAGTGGCTTTGTGGATGGAGAATGGAATGATACCGGACACTGTCTTGGATGACCTTCTCGGCTTCCTTTACAAAATCATCATCTTTCAAGGCTGCGAGGACTTTTCCGCGCCGGAAATAATAGAGTGCTGCAATCTCCATGCGCATTGCCCGTTTCAGCCTCTTTTTATATTTTTCGTAGATTTTATTTTTTTGCGATTTTTCGCGGGATATTATTTCCGAAATAGAATTTGAGAGTGCTGTATTTTGGGTGGAATCGCAAAGCGCTTTCACTGCTAAGAGTTTTTTATCGATTTTTGATTGATATTCATAGTGTTCTTGCTGCAAAAAAGCCAGGAAGCCGGCAAAAAGCGTATCGCTGACAGCGAAAGTTTCGACAGGAGTGATACTGTCGTGTTGCTGACG
>WFZU01000299.1 GCA_015489405.1 Bacteroidales bacterium | reverse complement strand
GTCGATTCAATTCGGTGAGCATCCGAATACAATCCAGCGTAAGCTGATGAATTTTCTATCGCCCAAAGAACGTGTAATGGAATCATGAGATAGCCTGTTATGAAGAAGCAAGAAGAAGAAGAGTGCAAAGGCGCTCCTGCCTGGATGGCAACATTCAGCGATATGGTGACTTTATTGATGGTGTTTTTTATCATGATTTTGTCTTATTCTACGATTGAGTTGGAAAAATTCAGAGGCGCCATCAGTTCCATGAAGGGCGCATTGGGCATTCTGGATAATATGAAAAATAAAGCCACGCCCGAACAGCGCACCAGCATCGAAGGTCGCGAGCATTACAAAGAACAGGTTCAGCGGCAGGTTAAAGATATAAAAAAGGTGTTGGAACAGGAAGGGGTTGCCGATCAGGTTCAGGTGGAAGCGGACGGTTCGGGGATTCATATCCGTTTAGGCGATAATATCATGTTTGATGTGGGAAAAGCGGAGTTGAAACCCAGCGCTTTTCCGATTTTGAATGCCATTGCCAACATGGTACACGGTAAAAAATTTAAAGAAATTTTCGTAGAAGGGCATACGGACAATGTGCCGATTCATACGGCCAAGTATCCGACCAATTGGGAGCTTTCCACGGCTCGTGCCCTGAGTGTCGTACGCTATTTACATTATGTCGAAGGTATCGATGCTTCGCGTTTGGCTGCAGTGGGTTACGGAGAATATCGACCGTTGGTTCCGAACACAACGCCACAAAATCGGGCCAAGAACAGGCGCGTTGAAATCTATATTCGATACCGATAAACATTAAGGAGAAGGTTTTATGAGTCCAAAGAAAGATGATGTTCCGGAGGAAAAATCAATGGCAAAAGAAGAAGATGTAAAGCCGAATCAAACCAAATGGGGTTTAATCATCACTTTGATTTTGGTTCAGGTAATTGCAGCGGTCGCCATTGTTTATTTTTTAATTGTCCCAAAGTTGTGGCCTAATACGGAATCACAGGACGGAGAAAAGGCAAAGGTTGAGAAGAAAGTAAAAAAGGAACCTGGCATTATTTACACCATTTCGGATATTACCATTAATCCCAAAGATAGCTACGGACGCCGATTCGCCGTTTTTGAAATTGCGCTTGAGTTACCTAATGAAGATGCCAAGGCCGAGCTGGATAAGATGAAACCGATTATTGTGGACCGGATTTTACAATATTTGCGGAGCCGAACAGTGGCCGAACTAACCACTACCACTAATGTGGATCAGATGAAGGCGGATTTGAAAGACGATATAAACGATATCTTAGGCCAAGATTTAGTACAAAATTTGTATTTCACCAAGTTCGTTTTAGAATAAGGGAATTCCGTAATGGCCAAAATATTATCACAAGAAGAAATAGATGCTCTACTGACCAGCGTCTCCGAATCCACGGTTACAACGACCGATCAAACGCAAAAGCAAAAGGTTACGCTTTACGATTTCAAGCATCCGAATCTGATTTCCAAGGAGCAGATGCGGCTTTTGGAGGCCATTCATGAAAGTTTGTGTCGTGATTTCAGTGTATTCCTTTCGGCGCAGTTGCGGATGATTGTGGAGATGAATTTATTGGCCATCGATCAGATCATGTACTCGGAATTCGTGATGTCCATTGCGCCGCCTAGTTGTTTGTATGTCTGCAATGTGGAGCCTCCGTCATCACACTTTGTGCTGGAGATGAGTCCGCAACTAGCCATTTTTATTGTGGAGCGTCTTTTCGGAGGGCCCGGAAGTCCCGTAACGGATATTCGACCGATTTCCGTTATTGAGCAAAAGGTGATGGCCCGGGTTATCAATCGATTCTTGGAAGATTTATCCAAAAGCTGGGAACTAGTAACGCATTTTGATGCGGAAATTCAGCGCTATGAAAGCAATCCGGAATTTGTGCAAATTGTACCTTCCTCCGAACCGGTTGTGGTGGTTTCCATGGAAGTCAAAATTCATGGCCATACCACATTGTTAAACATTTCTTATCCGTACATGTGGGTTTCATCGATTATTTCGTCTCCCGAGGTGCAAGATAAAATTTTGTACGGCTCCATTGAAGCATCGACGGATGAACAGAAAATAATACAGGAAAATTTGATGCAAACCCCGGCCAATGTGAATGTTCGCCTCGGAAAAAGCCGCATCTCCATCAGGGATTTTTTGGATCTTCAGGTCGGGGATGTTATTCAATTGGAAAACCGTACCGATAATTTGTTAGCTGTTTACATTAATAATAAACATGCCTTTAATGGAGTGGTGGGGTTGCGTAAAAACCACTATGC
>WFZU01000298.1 GCA_015489405.1 Bacteroidales bacterium | reverse complement strand
TTACAAATAAGAAATAGAGTTATTTCCATTGTTAAAAAGCAAATCTAATATTGATAAATCCGGCAAAAAATGATGTTTTTCATCAAACACTTGCGTATAACTATGCGTAGCGGTTTTGTTTTTTTGTTTTGGGGAGAACATATTTCTATAATCCGTGAAATGAGACTCTTGCACATCACAATATTTTGTCGAAAGACTAAAGTCCAACGAAGCCCCTAATAATTTTTGAACGACACGAATACTTTCAAGATTCAGGTCCAATAAGAATGTGAATTTTTTCTCAAAAATTTTGATTATATCATCCCGGTAATAAAGGAAAAAAGGAGAATTGTTATATGCCGAAAACAGCGTACGCCAATGATGTCGTTGCCAATTCTCGCGATAGGAAATTTTTACGTCTTTCACAAGTGATTTTTGCCCCTTTACCTTCTCCACCGGAACAATCAAGGGGTATTTTCCATGGGCGGCATAGACCTCCATCCGGTTACGATAACTTTGTTTTTGATAATGCTCATATATATCAATCACAGCCTTCCGTGCATTCCGCAAAGCGGAAAAATACGATACCGGACCGAAATAGTACAAAGAAAAAACTTCCATGATTTTTTTTGCAAAGATATACAACTTTGAAGCAAATATCATGTCTATATCAAAATAAAGTGGGAAGTAAAGTAAAAAGCTTATCTTTGCAGCGAAAAAAAATAGTTTTAACAAATAATGTATGATGATGAAAAAAACGACTTTTATGGTATCCCTTGCGGGAATACTTTTATTCTCTTTTGGAGCGCTCACTGCGCAAGTTAAAAGAGTAAGGAATCACAATGGGAAGGCAAGAAAATTCAATTCCCGGATAGATGAAATTGAATATTGGGTTGAGGCGGCGAAAGAAGGTATTGTCCCTTTCAATCCGGAAATTAAGGATATGACACCGGCGGTTTATACCGGTTCGAAGATTCAAGCCAGGAGCGTACTGTATGATGATTCTCCCGATGTCCCTACATATCCCAATAATGATATGACACAGAGCGAAAATTCTGCTTTTGTCAATCCAAACAATGATCAATTTGTACTTAACTCCAACAATTCAACCGCCTGGACGGGAGGTTCGGTCGGGACCATGTATGGAACCAGTGGATTGACTACTGAGGATGGAGGACTCAATTGGGGCGGAGAGGCACAATCAACCGGAGGAAACAATATGGGAGACCCGGCAGCAGCTATCGACCTGGATGGCAGAATGTATGTAGGCTTTATTTCCAATTCCGGTGGACAAGGGGTTGCTTATTCCGACAACCAAGGTAGTACTTGGACGGCAAAGCAAGTTGCTCCCTCCCCCGGAGGCTGGGATATCTTGGACAAGAACCATCTCTGGGTTGATAATTCCGGCGACAGTCCCTATGCAGGGAACGTTTATTCAGCATGGTCGGATTTTGGAAGTTCAAGCTCCAATTACGGAGATATTGTACTCTCCCGTAGCACTGACGGAGGAGAAACTTGGGGCGCTCCTGTGAACATAAGTTCTGCTGTCAACTCCGGCAGCCACGACCAAGGCGTTAATATCCAAACCGGTCCCAATGGGGAGGTCTATGTAACGTGGGCTATCTACGACAGTTGGCCCTCCGACGAAACGGCTCTCGGATTTGCCAAATCTACCGATGGAGGACTTACATTTAGCCCTGCCATACGTGCTATAGAGAATATTAAAGGGGTACGTAACTCCGGAGCGGGAAAAGCAAATAGAGCATCTTCCTTCCCTTCCATGGCGGTAGATATCAGCGGAGGTAGCAATAGCGGCACTATTTATATCGTATGGAACAATATTGGAGTGCCCGGTGTCAATTCCGGTGGAGACAGGGATATTTACCTTATCAAATCCTCGGACGAAGGGGAAACTTGGTCTGATCCTATCCGTGTAAATCAAGACCCCGAAGAAGAAACCAATGTTCAATATATGCCTTGGATAAGCTGTGATCCGGTTACAGGAGCTTTGAGTGTCATTTTTTATGATGACCGGAATGTGGGTGGCAACCAAGTAGAAACATTCCTGGCAGTCTCTATGGACGGTGGAGAGAGCTGGGAAGATTTTAAAATCAGTGATGTGGCTTTTACGCCCGCCGGAATTCCCGGATTGGCAGATAACTATATGGGAGATTATATTGGTGTAACTTCTTACAATAGTTATGTTTATCCGGTCTGGACAGACTCCCGGAACAATAGCTTCTTGACCTATACTTCCCCCTTACTTCTAAACAACCTTCCCCGTCCTGAGAATTTGACGGTGGAACTTTCGGAAGAAACCGGAGCGACCTCTTTGCATTGGAATTTCGAAGGAAAAGGCTTTTTGCATTTTAATGTGTACCGGGACGATGTTCTGTTAGGGACTACTACCGATACCACTTATGCGGACAATCTCCCCGACTACGGATTGTATAGTTATATGGTAACGGCAATGCACGATGAGGGAGAATCTACGGGAAGCTCTGCAAGCATTCAATGGGGTGATCCTAAGATATCCGTGAGTCCGGATATGATATTTGCGACTGCCGATGTTGGGGAACATGCATACGACACGATTTATGTAACCAATACCGGTGAGTTGGAATTGACCTACAGTGTATCTTTGAATACCGACAGCAAGGGAAAAGGGAAAAATTATTGTGATGCTTCCGGTGGAGGTGATGAATATATTAGTGGAGTCGTATTAGGAGATATTTCCAATACCGGTACGAGCTCCGATGGCTATGCCGACTATACGGATATGTCTACGGAAGTTGAAAAAGGTAACTCGTATGATATTACCGTTACCAACGGAAACGTTTGGTCTTCAGACGATTTGGGTGTGTGGATTGATTGGAATCAAGATGAAATTTTCCAAAGCAGTGAAAATATTGTTTGCGAATCCAATAATGGAGGTCAAGGTACTTTTAGTTTCACCGTCCCGGATGATGCCGTAGGAGGAGAGACCCGGATGAGAGTACGTATTAAATGGAGTGGCGATGATTGTGGAGATCCCTGCGGGACAACCTCTTATGGAGAGGTTGAAGACTATACCATCATTGTCGGAGGTTGGCTCAGCGAAAGCCCCAAAGAAGGAACGGTACAGCCGGGAGAAACGGCTGCCCTGTATATTGATATGGATGCTACGGATCTCGAAGCCGGAAGTTATCAAGGGGATGTATTTATCGCTCACAATGGCATAAATGCCGAAACAATTGATGTTCCCATTACATTTAACGTAGGAGACAATGTCCCGACCGTAAGTGTTTATGCTACACCTAATATGGTTTGTAACGGCGGTTCCACACAACTTTCCGCCGAAGTAGTTGGAGGGAGCGGAACCAATACCTTCTCATGGACTTCCGAGCCGGAAGGATATACTTCTAACGAACAAAATCCTGTTTTCGATAATATTACCGAGAAAACAACTTTCACCGTCATTGTCAATGATGGTGTTTATACCGTTTTCGACTCAACAAGCGTATATATCATTCCCGACTTGGCATTACCCGAATCTCCGGTGGGAGCAGACACTGTCTGCCACGCCAACCAGGATGTTTTATACGAAATACCCGCAGTAGAAAATGCTACTTCTTACGACTGGGTTATTGAACCTGCCGAAGCCGGTACGATCACCGGAGACGGAACGGTAGGAAGCGTAGATTTCAATGTCGCATACGTAGGTGATGCCGTTATCAAAGTAGCTGCCGTCAATGATTGTGAAACGACGGAGTACGCTAGTTTCGATATTTATGTAAATATTTGTGACGGAGTAGAAGAAAACGAATTACCGCAAGTATCTATGGAGGTCTTCCCGAATCCCAATAATGGACAATTTACACTTAATCTTTCAGCTCTCGAATCTACCGATGCACGCGTGGAAATTCTTAATGTGTTGGGAGAAACGATTTTCTCCATTGACAATGTTCACATCGGAACAAACGTTACTTCACGGAATATTCGGTTGAATGAATTCAAAGATGGGATCTACTTTATCCGTGTAAGCACTGAAAACGGAGATTTTAATAAGAAATTCTTCCTGATGAAGTAAGAATAAATATCCGGTTTACTTACTCTAAAAAAAGGCTCGCCTAAACAGCGAGCCTTTTTTATTTCGTTGGGAAAAAATGAACACCGGGAAACTACATCTTTTCACTCAACTCCAACCACCTCATCTCCTTCTCTTCCAAATCTTTCTCAATCTCCGCATAACGCATTGCAACTTCTTGAAATTCGGCATTTTGCAGTTTTCCGGAATTCATTTTCTCCAGCAATATTGCTTTTTCCTTTTCCAAATCTTCAATCCTTATTTCCAAGGCTTCAAACTCCTTTCTTTCCTTATAGGTAGCTTTGTTTTTATTTTTGTTTTCTTTGTGGACAACCGTCTTTTTTTCTTTACGGGCTTCTCTTTTTTGTAGGTTTTCCTGAATAATCATCATTTCCCGGTAGTCGGAATAATTGCCGACAAAATCTTTTATTTCCCCTTTCCCTTTGAACACAAAAAGGTGGTCGGACAGTTTGTCCAAAAAATAGCGGTCATGGGAAACGACCATAAGACAGCCTTTGAAATCCGCTAAAAAGGCTTCTAATTTTTCAAGCGTATAAATATCCAAATCATTGGTAGGCTCATCCAAAATAAGAAAATTAGGTTTCTCAAGAAGCGTTAGCAGAAGTTGTAATTTTCGCTTCTCTCCTCCGCTAAGATTTTCATAATAACTGTGTTGCAAGTCTTGATGGAAGCCAAAATAATTGAGAAATACGGAAGCTGATTGAAGTTTTTTCCCCATCTCAATATATTCGGCGACCTCCTTTACGATATCGATTACTCTTTGTCCGGGGACGGGCTTCAAGTTAGCCTGAGTGAAATAACCGAATTTAGTAGTTTGTCCCAAAATAATATCGCCACTATCCGGCTTTATCTTTCCGGTAAGCAAATTGAGAAAAGTAGATTTACCGCTACCGTTATCCCCTACGATGCCAATCTTTTCACCCCGGTTGAAAATATATTCAAAATCCTTTAAAATGGTAATATCGCCAAAACTTTTAGAGACCTTTTTGAGTTCCAGAATTTTTTTGCCCTGCCGGCTCATACGCATAGAGAACTCCATTTTTTTTCTTTCGGTTCTCCTTTTGGCGGTTTCTTCCAAGTCGTAAAAAGAATCTATTCTCGCTTTTGCTTTGGTAGCGCGGGCTTTGGGCTGCCGTCGCATCCATTCCAACTCTTTACGATATAGATTTTTAGCTTTTTCTATTTCCGTCTGTTCGCGGGCAATACGTTCTGCTTTCTTGGACAAATAATATTCATAATTGCCTCTGTAATGAAACAATTCTTGCCGGTCAATTTCAATAATTTCGTTGCATACGGCATCCAAAAAATAGCGATCATGCGTAACCATCAGAATGCTCTGCTTTTGACGGTCCAAATATTCTTCCAACCATTCTATCGTTTTGATATCCAAATGATTGGTTGGTTCATCAAAGATCAACAAATCGGATTCATCTATCAAGACCGCCGCCAATGCCAATTTCTTTTTTTGTCCTCCGGACAAGGTGCCTACTCTTTGATGTAAACCGGTTAAGTGCAATTTAGCGAGAATCTCTTTGATTCTGTTTTCATAATCCCAAGCTTCATAGCCATCCATTTCCTGAATGGATTGATGCAGACGATTCTCATTTTCTTTGTTGGGATTTTTTTCATATTCCAAGACGATCTCCTGATATTTGCGAATCACGCCTACGACAGCATTATCGAAATGAAAAAGTATTTCTTGTATGGTCTTGTCCTCATCAAAAGCCTGATGCTGGGGGAGGTAACCAATGCGAAGATTGTTGCGTTTTTTCACCGCACCTTCATCCGGAATGTCCTTTCCTACCAGGATATTCAACAGACTCGTTTTCCCTGTCCCGTTGCGGGCGATGAGCGCTATTTTTTGTCCTTCGTTGATACCAAAACTGATATTATGGAACAAAGGTTTGTCCCCCCAGGATTTTGTAAGATTTTCCGCCGTCAGAAAGTTCACTGCCATATTCCCGTTTTTGTGCTTGCAAAAGTATCTATTTTCCTGTTCGCCTCAATATTTTTCCGCATAGCGGCAAATACAAAAGCAAAAAAAAGGTCTGCCCCTTAGTGAAGCAGACCTTAACAAATCATAAAAAACAAATTATTCTTTCACAAAGCGTTTAGTTGTGGTAAAATGATCATTGGAGACCTGTACCATATACGCTCCCTGAGCTAAATTCCGGACATCGATTTTCCGGGTACCGTTAAGTTTGGAATGATAAACCGTCTTTCCATCCATGGAAACGATCTTTACATCCGCATTCTCAACATTGGTAACGTAGAGGAAGTTACTACTTGGGTTGGGAAATACCTGCACGTTGGACAATGCACTTTCATCCACTCCGACAATCGTGAAGTCAATCGTATAGGTTTTGTGCGTCATCAACTCTTCGGAAAATACATCAACAGTAGCCATTCCGTTGGCAGTCTCCGGTTGAACGATAACTACCGTAGCATTGGGATCTTCCGAACCGCCGGTAGAAACAACCGGAGGCGTAGTCGTCCCTGCCGGCAATGTGACCGTGTATTCCAATACATCGGGATCAAAATCAGGCACCTCTGTATCATTATAGTACAAAGAAAGCAAATTATCATTGTCGGAGAAGTTGGCATCCTGAATGGCATAAGCAGATTGGAGCACTTCCTGAGAAGCTTCATTCTGAACGATAATGGCTACGCCAAGGTCATCCAATTCTTCCACATTGGTTTGGCTCATATCATAGGTTCCTGAGAAACTAAGGGGCTCCCTGTCAACAAAATCAGCATCTGCACCAAAAGCATCCGGCATCATCCGCATCATCACATGTTCAAAAGATGTTTCGCCATTGTTTCCCGTATTTCCGGTAGTCTCGTTCTCAAAAACGACCATGTGAACTTTGGCTCCGTCCGATTGAGCGAAGGGTAGGACGTTGGCATTGACCGTAATCTGTGAACCGTCCATCGTAAAAGAAGCCGCGATTTTGAAAGTGGTATTCAACTCACTGGCTTCATCAAATCCTGCATTGACGGCAGACATGGAAGTTTCTATCTGAGAACCGTTGAGATTCAACCAAGGCACCCAAGAAACACCGTAGTATCCTCTTCTTTGTCCTCCCTGCTCCGTATAATAAGGATCTCCGGAACCGGGCCAATTCATTTGATATTTCACCAACGTAATTTCATCTTCGTGAGAATTACACCATGGTACAAACTGTGAATTAAAAGCTGCACAAGGACCACAGGTAGAAGAAGTAAACTCCTCGAAAAGAGGTCTTTGCGGAACAGAATAACTCGGAACACTCACCGTTAACGTAGCTAAATCGTTATCCGGATTATCATCCTCTTGTCCATTGACATTGGAAATCCAAACGTGCATTAAATAACTTCCGATAGGAGCGCTAAACAAATCATCACAAGTAAAATCATAGGTCGTAAAAGGATCGACTGTCAATCCGGAGAAAGAAGTAGTATGCACATCTCCTTCGTCGGCTTGCCAACTAATATCAAAGTCGCTAATGGTAGTATTCCCCATATTGGTAAAACTTCCCGTAACAGGAGTAGGTCCGGAGATAACGCTTGGCATCGTAATATCATTCATAGAAGCATCCAAGCCCAAAGGAGCGAACAATAAAATGTCATCAATATACCAATTATCAAGGTTGTACGAATTACCATCGAAGACTATGGCAACCTGAAAAGCAGCTGATCCGACGTCGCTATTGTCAATCGTAATCATTTTGGTCTCAGCGGGGATATCGCCATTGGGGTTTACAGACCACACCTCATTCCAAGTGGAACCTCCGTCAGAGGTGGTTTCAACTTTTAGGCTATAACCATTGCCGCTGTAATCATCCAGCATGTGTTTAAATTGTAATACCACCGAGCTAACTCCGGTCAAATCAACGACAGGAGAAACCAGGCGACTGACTCCTATGAAAGAAGGAGAATAGAAAAATTTCGCCTCGGGGGCTGTCCCGCCGGCTTTGTCCGTGGAACTTTGCGACCAGTTTGCCTGGTTCGCATCAATAGTCCAGCCTCCGGAGGGAACACCATCGGAGAAATCCAAACTCAAAAACTCTTGTGAAAAACCGAAGAGTCCTGCAAAAGTTAATACTACTAATAATGTAAGTTTTCTCATAATAAATAATTTTGTAAAAAAATAAATTCTTAAACGTAAAAAAAATCCTGCGTCAATTCCGGCAAAATCCAATTCCGGGGACTTCATATTTTTAGACAACCCCGTTAGCTTTTGGTTGCACGAAAAATAAAAATCATCCGCGATATACCGTTATTATTTCTTGATTCTCTGCATCAAAAAACGCTTTCACTTTATCATAATTCCGGGTAAACCCGAGCAAGAACCCGCCTCCTCCGGAGCCACACAATTTCAAATAATAATCCGCCGTTTTCAAACCTTTTTCCCAATACCCCTGAAAAGCGTAGGGAATCATCGGATTCAAGTTGTTCAATTGAAATCCGGATAAGGCAGCCAAGGACTCGAAAAATTCTTCGTGTTTCCCTTCTACCAAAGTATCCACACAACGATTAGTAAGAGGGATGAGCTCATCATTTACTTTATGCTTAAACTCATCCTCCTTATACTTTTCGAGAAAATAATGTACCAGCGGCTCCGTACGCCCCAACTGCTTCGTGTTGAGAAGGAAAATTGCATCTCCGTTAGCCTTCCGGTTGCGCGGGATACGTACTGTAGAAATATCCTCCTTACTCCGGAATAACATCGGAAACTGGATATACGAAATCAAAGGATCAATGCCGGAACTTTTCCCATGAAAATAGGATTCCATTTGCGAAAATATTGATTTTAAGGTCAAAATATCCTTCAATTCCATCTTCAAAGAGGGAATAATAGGGTTATGGGCATATTTTGCGTACAAAGCTGCCACCAAGGCTCCCGAACTTCCTAATCCGTAACCCTGCGGAATGCTGGATTCGAAATAGAGACCATTTTTCAGGTCTGCTTGGAGAAGTTCCATATCAAGGAAATCTGCACAACAGTCCAACTTTTGCAAATATTCAACATAAGTTGAAAGATGTTTTTTAGATTTTTTCAGAAATTCAATATTGGTATATTTATATTGATTTTGAAAACTCAACTCTCCGTGAAAATAGGTGTAGGGGATACTCAAAGCGCGGGAATTAAAGATAATTCCATATTCTCCGAACAGAATAATCTTTGAGTAAAACAAATCCGAATTTCTCATTTTGCAAAATTAACATAAATTTTTCTTCTTTATCTTTTGTTTGGAATATTATTTGCTAAGAAGGGACGTGAGTAAAAAAAATTAAAAAAAAATGTTGCATTATATAAAATTTATATCTTTGCAACCAAGATTAACATTAAAAATAATGATTTATGGCTTATGTAATTACTGATGAGTGTACCGCATGCGGTACTTGCATCGATGAATGTCCGGTGGAAGCAATCTCCGAAGGTGATATCTACAAAATTGATCCCGAATTATGTACAGACTGCGGTTCTTGCGCAGATGTATGTCCGGTGGAGGCTATCTTCCCCGAAGATGAATTGTAAGCACTTGTTGCTGCAAAAACAAAAAAAGGTTTCCTTGTATTAGGAAACCTTTTTTGTTTTATGCTATCACCCCCGAACCGATAAGCTCTTCCCCGTCGTACCAAGCGGCAAATTGTCCCGGCGTAATTCCTCTTTGCATCTCCGTGAAAGTAATATACATTCCTTCTTCGTAGCGATACAATCTTGCCTCCACCAGTGCTTGGCGATAGCGGATACGGCAGAGATAATCGCGACTTTCACCGGCTTTCATTTCCATATCCGGACGTACCCAGTGAAGATCTTCCGCAGGAATAAACAAACCGGAGCGGAAAAGTCCCGGATGCTCTTTGCCCATTCCTACATAGATAATATTTTCATTCACATCCGTCCCAATAACGAAGAGCGGCGCTTTCATTCCCCCGACATTCAAGCCCCTGCGTTGACCAATAGTGAAATAATGTGCGCCATTGTGTTTGCCTACTATTTTTCCGTCCTGCGGTGCAAAATGATGTGACTCACAAGCTTGCAGTACTTCTTCGCGACTACTCCCAAGGCTCAAATCTTTTCTTTTCTTGAAATGCTTGTGTGGAATTAATATAATATTGCCTTCCTTAGGGGCTAACTTCTGCTGCAAAAAAGTAGGCAAATCCACCTTTCCGATAAAACACAAGCCTTGCGAATCTTTACGGTAGGCAGTCGCCAAATCCAATTCCACTGCAATACGCCGCACCTCCGGTTTCTCGATATCCCCTATGGGGAAAAGTGCCTTCTCCAGCTGTGCCTGACTCAATTGACAAAGAAAATAGGACTGGTCTTTATTTTTATCACTTCCTGCCAACAAACGATATACCGGTTTTCCATCAATGATGACTTGTTCTTTCCGGGCATAATGTCCCGTCGCAAAATAATCCGCTCCTATTTCATGTACACGGTCCAAAAAGACATCAAACTTTATTTCCCGGTTGCAAAGGACATCCGGATTGGGCGTTCGTCCCCGTTGATATTCGGCGAACATATAATCTGCCACTTTTTGCATATATTGTTCGCTCGAATCCACGATATGCAGCGGGATATTGAGTTTTTTGGCAACTAATTTTGCCACAATAAGGTCCTCCTCCCACGTACAATTACCGCGAATGGTAACGCTGGCATCCTTCCAATTGATCATAAACAATGCCTCTACCTCATAACCCTGTTCGAGCAATTTGTAGGCGGCGATGCTCGAATCCACTCCGCCGGACAAGCCGATGACTACTTTTTTCTTTTTCATTGCAAGGGCAAAAGTACATTTTATTTAGAGATGAAATTATAATATCATCGTTTTCTGCAATTTCTATACTCCGGAAAAAAGTTCCACCTCATATTGCCGCATCGTCTGCATATCCACCAAAGCCTCAAACTTCCTTTTCTCTTCCGCAAAATCTCCTTCCGCAAAAGCCTTTCTCGAAGCCTCCATTTTTTCCCTGCTTTCCCACCGGAGAATACAATATATGTTCCCTTTATCATCCATTCCCGAATCGCGGGAGATAAATCCGGCGGCATTTTTTCGCATAGCGATCGTAATCTCTGCAGACATTTCTTTCCACGCTTCCAGCATATCGTCTTCCTTTAATCTGAAACTTACCAATTGCATTACTTCATTCATAAAAAAAACCTTTAGTGATATTATCCACTAACACAAATTGACGGGGATTGTTTATTCCGGAGAAAAATGAACAAAATTTAAATTAAGGCAACCATTTCCCCCCTGACATTGTCTTACACTGCAAAAACCTCAAATACATTATATGATGAAAAGAAACGTAATCATTCTGTTGTTATCTCTCTTTTTCTGCGTAGCAGTGCAAGCGCAAAGCCAATCCTCGGATATTCCTGCCATGCAAAAAGAAATATTGACAAGCCTCCGCAAACTACGTTTGGATTGGAATAATCCGTCCGGAAAATCCCGCTTGTTAAAAAGTGTCAATCTGCAACGGCTTGACAGCATCATCGATCAAGAACACGACCCTTTCTCGGGAGAGTTGTCCCTGACAAAATATGAATACATTTACAACAAGACCCTGGCAGAAGTAGCAAAAAGCACAATCTACGACAGCACGGCAATGCAGTGGGACAGTTCCCGCATCGAATACCTCTATTACAATCCGGAAGGACTTCTTGCTTTGGACAGTATTTGTATTTGGGACACCACTGCAGCACAATGGGAAACTTACGAGAAAACCGTTTATTCATATAGCGGCGGAAATAATACGGAAACTATCACACTGGATTGGGACAGCAACTCGTCCCAATGGGAAAACAGCATGAGACACATCTACACATACAACGAAAATAATCAGATAGTGGAAGCAAAGGATATGTTTTGGATGGATAGTCTTTGGATGGATAGCAATTTGGCGCAATACACCTATTCATCCGACAGTTTACTCAGCGAAGTAATACATTTAAGCAAAAACGATACCGTATGGGAAAATACGCAACGGGACACATACACCTATAACGCAGACAAACTACCGGAAATGCTAAAAATGGATACGTGGGACCCGGCAACTTCCGCATGGAAAGACTACGTAAAAGTAGAACTTAATTATGATGAATATTACAACCTCAGTTCTTTTGTGGCATACTATTTCTACTACATTTGGTTGGAAGTAAGCAAAGGGAACTACAGCTACGACAACAATTACACAAAAGAGCAACTCGTCCTTCCCCCGATACAAGAAGATGTTCTTTTCGCGATACGTCACATGTTGCTGAATGCTGAAATATATGTCAAAAACGCTCAACAGCAATGGGAAGAATTCATCTCTTCCTCGTATTTCTATTCCGAACACGAGTATGATGGAGTGGCTAAAATCCCTTCCAAAGACCAATTTATTTATCCCAATCCTTTCAAGGACATACTGTTCATAAAAGGCGCACATCCGGCAGAACCACTGACAATTCGCATCTACAATTCGGAGGGGCAACTAGTGTTTCTCAAAATAGTAGAGGAAGGACAAATTAGATTGAACGTCCCAACTCTTCCTTCCGGAATATATTTGTACAGGATAGATGCGCCTTCGGCAAATTTTCGGGGGAAGCTTATCAAGCTTTAATGAAGCCGGTCAAAAAAAGCATCTTTTTCTCCGTGAAATGTTATGGTAAAAATATTATGGACCGCATTCCGGAAAATTTGACAGAGGCAGATTCAAGGTAGCATTCTCTTTTTTGTGAGGAGAGTTCTTTGTTGCAGTTTACTACCGGTAAAGTAATATTTTCTCGAATAGTATTTTTCATACCTTTGCGCCGAAAAAAAAGGTAATAATATGCTGCGAAATACAGTCCTTTGGACACTTCTCTTCCTGTTGTCATTGTCCTTTTACGGACAAGAACCTTTATTCAACAGTCCCTACCCTGACAGCCTTCACAAAAAAAGGGCTTATTGGGTGGTCGGAAGCGAGGCAGCAGTAGTAGCAGGCAGTATGAGCGCCTTGTATGCGGCTTGGTACAAAGATTATTCGACCGGACAATTCCATTGGAAGGATGACAATCCGGAATGGCTGTATATGGACAAATTCGGGCATTTTACGACAGCGGCATATATTGGGAAATACACCTACGAATTCAACCGCTATGCCGGACTGTCCGAGACCACCTCAATACTCCTCTCGGGCGGGATCAGTATCGCCTACATGGGCACCATCGAACTCCTGGACGGCTATTCAAGAGGCTGGGGATTCTCGACCGGAGATTTGTACGCCAATACTGCAGGAACGGCTCTCTTTATGGGACAACAATTTCTCTGGCACGAGCAACGCTTCTTGATGAAAATGTCATACCATAGCTCGGATGTACGGAATCTTATGTTAGACCATCCGGATTATAAAGTCTGGTATCGACGGGACTCCATTCCATTGGGAACGATATACAAACGGCGATTTGGTTCTTCGGCAGCGGAAAATTTATTGAAGGACTACAATGGACAGACCTATTGGCTTTCCGGGAATATAGCCTCTTTCCTTCCGGAAGGGACAAGGTTTCCGAAATGGTTGAATATTGCTATCGGCACCGGCGCCGAGGGTATGCAGGGAGCAAAAGGCGATGACAAAAACGTCATTGCCGATTTCAATTTCCGTCCGAGATACCGCCAATATTACCTCTCCCTGGATGTTGATTTTACGCGCATAAAGACCCGCTCCAAATTATTAAGTTGGATTTTTCATTCATTCGGATATATCAAATTCCCTTTTCCGGCTTTGGAATACAATGCCTATGACGGCATAAAGTTTCACCCCTTGTTTTTCTGAAAGAGAGGCGACCCTATTTTAATAACCCTTACAACACAAACAGGTAATACACTGAACAACAACACATTATAAAACATCAAAAAATCACAAAAAAACCCATCCGGCATTTACAAAAATTGCGTACCTTTGCGTCTCCGGTGAGGTGGGTTTGGTTCGTTTTTTGCAGCCGGTTGAATAAAATTTAAAGGAAGGATTATGAAATACAGGATATTTATAAGTTTGTCTCTGCTGACCATTTCCGTTATTGCGTTTTCGCAAACAAGCAATCTTAAGCTCAGTATCAGCCACGCTTTCGAGCAAGGAAAAACATCTTTACTGGAGAAATATATGGGTTCCACCGTATATTTGGACATCGGAAATTCGGATGGGAATTTCAGCATAAAACAAGCCCAGCAAATATTGCAGGACTTTGTCAATAAACATCCGAAGAAATCATTCAAGATAAACCATGAGGGGAAATCCGACGATGGGGCAAAATATATTATCGCCACCTACTCGAGCGGCAATACCGAATACCGGTTTTATTTTTTGATAGACCGGAAACAAGGTGCCTATAAAATCCTTCAAATAGAAATTGAGGAACTGGCAGACTAAATCTACCAATACACCCATGAGAATCAGTCCATTACGCAATCTGCGTATCATTCGTTTCCTCCGTTGGACACAGAAGATTGTGCTCCCGGGTTTTGAGGGAATGTCCCTTTTTGATGTCGGTGATTTCTTTTTCAAAGGAATCTACAACGGATATATTACCACACGTGCCTCAGCCATTGCTTTTAGTTTTTTTCTGGCGGTCTTTCCGATGATCATCGTTTTCTTCACCTTGATTCCCTTCATCCCGATACCCGGTTTGCAAACTTCTATTCTGGATTTTATGGACAAGGTCGTACCGCGAGGCACTAATCAATTTATTCATGATACGATTGCGGATATTATTTCCCGCCCGCGGGGAGGATTGCTTTCAGCAACTTTTATTATGGCAATATATTTTGCCACCAACGGTTTTATGAGTGTTTTCGATGCTTTCAACACAAGCTATCACGACTCGGAAGAGCGCCCTTGGATTAAGCAACGGCTAATAGCCTTACTCCTCTTCCTGATTGTTAGCATTTTGATGATAATAGGGATAGGCATTCTGATTTCCAGTTCTTTAAGCATACATTTTTTACAAGAACATCATATTATCAATGACATCGGTTCCTACTATTTTTTGACCGGTTTGCAAATTATAGTATTCATAGCCTTGGTATTTTTTACGATCTCTTTCATCTATTATATGGCGCCTTCCAAACTGACAAGGTTTCATTTTTTCTCTCCGGGCTCAATTCTGGCTACCGTATTATCCCTCATTCTTTCCGTAGCTTTCAACTATTACCTGCAAAATTTCTCTAAATACAACGTACTCTACGGATCTATCGGAACAATCTTGATAATACAAGTCTGGATTTATTTCAACGCTATCGTGCTATTAATAGGTTTCGAACTGAATCTTAGTATCAAAACCGCCAAATACGAACAAATCATATCCGGTGAAGAATCAGCAGAAACCGGTTTAGCCGGAAAGTAACACCGGCATAAAAAGCATTCCTAATGAGCGCGTTCCAATTCTACGGTAAAATGCCGCATAATAGGCGCTTCGCGTATAATACGTAAGCCTTTGGTAATTTTATCCCTTCTGTCATACACATTTTTGAGGCAAGCAGCCACATAATCCATATGGGAATTCGTGTAAGTACGACGCGGAATGGCAAGACGTACCAATTCCATCTTGGGATAACGGTTTTTGCGGGTCTTGGGGTCGCGGTCAGCAAGCAGGGTACCTATCTCCACTCCGCGCACTCCCCCTTCAAGATACAGTTCAACAGCTAGTGTCTGTGCAACAAATTCCTCTTTTGGAATATTCGGCAAAAAGGATTTTGCATCTATAAAAATACCATGCCCACCAATAGGTTGCAAAATCGGGATGCCATATTCGAGCAATTTATTTCCCAAATATTCGACCTGATGGATACGGGTTTGCAGATACTCAAATTCCGTACTTTCATACAATCCTTGCACCAAGGCATTCATATCCCTTCCGGACATTCCGCCATAGGTAACAAACCCCTCAAACATAATATTATACACACTCGCTTCTTCATACAATGCCCGTTCGCGAAACCCGATAAAACCGCCCATATTTACAATTGCATCCTTTTTGCTGCTCATCGTCATAGCATCCGCATAGGAATACATTTCCTTAACGATCTCCTTAATGGTCTTATGTTGATAGCCATCTTCACGCGTTTTGATAAAATAAGCATTTTCCGCAAAGCGGGCGGAATCCAGAATAAGGCGCGTACCATACTTTTTCGTCAATTTATAGACCTCCCGGATATTGTGCATAGAGACCGGCTGCCCGCCTGAAGTATTGTTGGTAACCGTAACAATCACAAAGGGAATCTTTTCAATGGGGTTTTCCTGTAATACCTTTTCCAATTTTTGCAAGTCCACGTTTCCTTTGAAAGGATGGTATAGCGTAGGATGAAAAGCTTCATCTATGGTACAATCAACGGCGGTAGCTTTGCGAAACTCAATATGTCCTTTGGTGGTATCGAAATGAGAATTGCCGGGGATAATATCCCCTTCTTTGACCAAAACGGAAAAAAGCACATTCTCGGCAGCACGACCTTGGTGTGTCGGCAGGAAGTCATTGAAATCAAAGATATCTTTGATAGCCGCTTTCATCTTCAAATAAGAAGAAGCCCCCGCATAACTCTCGTCCCCTTCCATCATAGCTGCCCATTGCTTATCACTCATAGCTCCGGTGCCCGAGTCGGTCAATAAATCCACAAACACATATTCCGCCCGTAGATTAAACAGATTGTAATAGGCTTCCCGTATCCACTTTTTCCGCTCTTCCAAAGTGGATTTGCGAATATTCTCGACCATCTTTATTTTGTACGACTCCGCAAAAGGTAATTTCATAGTATTATTTTTTATGTACTATCTATATTCCTTCCGGAATAAAAATATCCCGGAGAAGAAAAACAAGCTAATCTTCATAAATCACATGTAATAACGTTTCCCCGACCGCTTTCAGGGTATTTTTATCTATTTTGTCCATCGTGTCCCCTGTAGTATGCCAATATTCATAAAAAGAACCATTGGACGAATTGGGGTCTAAATGAATAATATCCACCATCGGCAGTCCGAGATAACGGTTAACATAAACGTGATCATCTTCAATCGCGCCGCCGGGCTCAATCGGAAAATAGTTGCCATATCCCAGTTTCTCCGCTGTGTTCCATATCCTTTTAACAATATCGGAAGCATAATTGAGAGAAAAATATTCCATCGGGAAGCGGGCATCCTTTGCCCCCACCATATCCAAAAGCACTCCAAACTCAGCTTGATAGTTCGGGACATGAGGGTTCTGAGCCCAATACTGGGATCCGAGGCCATAGGAATCCTCGGTTTTATTGGAGGGATCTCCGTAATCTTCAACATCAAACAAAACAATATCCACACCTAAGCCGGGCTTATGCTTCGCCATTTCCCGTACCATTTCCATCAACACGGCAACGCCACTGGCACCATCATTAGCCGCATCTATGGGCGTATTGAAGTTTTTCGGATTGGGATCATGGTCGGCATATGGTCTTGCATCCCAATGCGCACTCAACAATATCCGGCGTTTGGCTGAGGGATTGATAAGGGCAATAATGTTGGTAGCATGCAATACCGTACCGTTATAAGCTCTGACATCATATTTTTGCGGGTAGGCAGTATCGGCATAACGGCGAAAAAAAGCAAGCAGATAAGCGGCAGCCTTTTCGTGGGCTTCCGTGTTGGGCACCCGGGGTCCGAATGCCACTTGGCGCTCCGTGTAGGCATAAGCAGAATCCTCATTAAATACGGGGACCTCTATCTTCCGTTGGGAGTGAGCCGGAGTCTTTACGGAGTTTTTTTTGTGTGAGCTCTCACCACAAGCATACAATAGAAAAATGCCGGACAGGAAAGCGAATACTATTTTGTTCATAAAATGTACAGTTCAAACATTCAAAAATGCAAAAAAAATACAGCTGCCATCCTATCGGAGAGCAGCTGTATTGCTTTACGGGATATTATCCTTCTTTCAATTCTTTGGCAGCTTCAATGAGTTGCGGCAAGACTTTCATCACATCACCGACAATACCATAGTCGGCCACCTCAAAAATAGGTGCTTCCTTGTCAGTATTTACAGCGACAATAATTTTGGAACCGCTCACACCGGCTACGTGTTGCACCGCGCCGGAAATACCCAGAGCAAAATACACATTCGGAGCAATGATTTTTCCGGTTTGTCCGGTATGCTCTTCATGAGGACGCCAGCCCTCGTCGGAAACGGGGCGCGAACAGGCGGTTGCTGCGCCCAGGACTTCGGCAAACTCTTCAAGCGGTCCCCAATTGTCGGCACTCTTCATTCCTCTACCCCCGGAAACGACCACTTCAGCATCCGTTAACAGGATTTTACCGGTAATCTTGTGCCGGTCTTTCAGTTTTACAGCGAACAAGGAGTCATCCAAGGCAATCTCCATAGTCTCAACCGCAGCATCTTTTGGACTCTCATGAATACCGAAGGAGTTGCGAGCCAATGTAAGTACCGCCTTTTCAGATTTCAACTTGATATAACCGATGGCTTTTCCGTTAAATACCATTTTTTTGAACATTAAAGGCTCCACTTCGAGCGGGAGGGACATTGCATTCCCTACAAATCCTGCATGAAGAGCCACGGAAACCCGCGGTGCCAAAGCCTTCCCCGTATTGTTGGAAGCAAACACAACCACTTTGACATCCACTTTTCCGGCTACTTCGGCAATCACTTTGGTATAAGCCGCATTTTCCAATATGTCCAAACGGGAGTCCGCAATGCTAATGATTTTTCCGGCACCGTATTTTCCCAACGACAATAATTCTTCTTCCGCCACTTCCCCGATGGAAAGGGCAATGGCATCCGTTCCTAATTTTCCGGCTAATGAAGCTCCGTAAGACACCGCTTCAAAAGCGTACTTCTTAAATTTTCCATCTACATTTTCAGCATATATTAATACAGACATTTCGATTCTTTTTTTAAGTGATTAAATGACCTTTGCATCTTCATGAAGCAAACGAATAAGTTCTTTGGCATTGTCCGCATCCACCAGCGTTACTTTTCCTTTGGGAGCCGGCAACTCAAAGTGGTCAAATTCCGTCAAAGCACCTACAGCGCTAACTTCTTTGACTACAAGCGGTTTCTTACGCGCCATCATAATCCCGCGCATAGATGGAATGCGGGGATTGATTGCAATCCCTTTTTGTACGATTGCCACAAAAGGTTGATTGATAGCAAGCACTTCCGTGCCCCCTTCGATTTCGCGTTTTACACTAAATCCCTCGTCTTCCTGTTCAACAGAAGTAACGGAAGAGATGGAAGGCATCGAAAGAAATTCGGAGAGCATTCCTCCTACAGCAGAGTTGTTGTAGTCGCTGGACTCTATTCCGGCAAGAATCAAATCAAAGTTTTCATCCTTAACCGCTTCTGCCAATGCAGCAGAGACCTCATACGCATCACGGGCTTCAACATCTACACGAATAGCATCATCGGCTCCAATTGCCAGCGCTTTGCGTAACGTTGGCTCCACAACTTTCGAACCGGCAGTAATTACGCTTACTTTCTCAATTTTTCCACCGGAAGACTCTTTCAACTCCAAAGCACGTGTCAGCGCCAATTCATCCCAGGGATTGATAATCCACTGCACTCCGGAGACATCCAGTTCTTTATTCCCGTCTCCAAATTTAACTTTGGTCGTCGTATCGGGAACATTACTAATCAACACCAATATTTTCATATCACTTTTATTATTTATTTTTACTCATTTTCTACAAAAAACAATTTCCAATTACAGGCGGCAAATTTACAATTTTTTTTCATTCATTTGACTTTCATTCTAAATTAGAAAAAAAATAAATTATATTCCGTATTTTTTTGTAATTTTACGCCCTATTTTGTTCATATATAATTATTTAATCATGAAAACCCTGCTAAAATTTGTACTGGTGATATGGATGATTGGTTCCACGTGGTATTACCTTTGTGTTATCAATCACAACTGTACGGACAAAAAGCAAGACATTGAAGCTCAAAGCATTCCGGATCCCAAGCCGGAAATCAAAAAACAGAAGTCTCCACCTTCCAAGCCGGAAGTTGAAGAGCGTAAATCTCTGCCTCCCACAAGCATCAAGGACACCATTATCCCCACCCTGAAGCAAATCCGCCAATATTGGGATAGCCATCCTCATTTTTATTTTCAAAGCAACGAAGCCCGGCTTGCCGGAGAGGCAAATATCAGCCGTTTGGTAAAAGATCTGACTTTCCTTTTCGCACACGAAAAGGGGAGCAAAGTTCTTCTAACCGGACACACGGACTTTACCGGAAGTAATGCCCTCAATTATAAATTGGGGATTGCCCGTGCCCAACATCTAAAAGACCGGCTCGTCCAACAAGGACTACCCGCAGACCGCATCGATGTTACATCTATGGGAGAAGAGAAGCCTATTGCCGACAACCGTACGCCGGAAGGCAGAAAAACCAACCGCAGAGTAGAAATTCACATTATTCACTAAACAATATAGATTATGTTATTATTACGTATTGATTTTGTGGAACTGGGTTCCAATACATTGGAAATTGTCATTCTGCTGCTCGTTACCGCTATCATTGCCTATTTTATTGGAAGATTGGGAAGAGTTGCCCAAAGCGAATACGATGAATTGTGGAGAGAGTATGAAGATGCCAAAAGAAAAAACGCCGGACTCGAAGAGAGCAAACAAAAATTACTCAAACTCTTGGAGTCCACCGAGAAAGAAAAAAAATTGGCAGAAAGCAAATCCTATCAACTGGGCATCAAGCTACAAGATTTTGAGAAGCAATTGAAGCAGATAGCGGAAGAGTTGGAACGTTGTCGCCAAAAAATGGCTGAGGCAGGAAAGAGCAAAGAAGAAAAAACGTTGGAACGTATCAAGCAAAAGGCAGCAGATATTGATTTTGACCGTATCGGGACAGCAAGCTTTGAAAATCGCGACCCGCTTCAAAAAATCAAAGGGATAGGACCTTTCATTGAGCAGAAACTCTATGCGCTGGGAATCTATACGTTCAGACAAATAGCCAATTTCTCTCCGGAGGACGAAGAAATGGTAAACAAAGCTATCGAATTTTTTCCGGGTAGAATCAAAAGAGACGGATGGAAAAAACAAGCTGCCGGATTAGTCTCGCAAGAGTAAATCATAGATTTGGCGAAAGACTTTATCCCGTTTTTGTTGGCGTTTTCTGAACGCAATATCTTCGGCATGCGTATATCCTCCGGTGTAGTAGCGCTGCATCCAAGGAGCCACGGCAACAATCCCGTCCACCAACGAATATTGCACTGAAATATATGCACCCAAGTAAGCCAGTCCAACGGTAAGGAGCATCGAATTTAGACTGTTCTTAATATCTCCGGCGTACAATTGCCCCAATCCGGGGAAAGCCAAGCTTAACCACATAGCGGTTTTCGGATTGGGAGAGAGGTAGGCTCTCCGGTGCGCAAAGATGGCTTGCAATTGTTGCTTTTTTTCCTCCTCCTGTGGACCGGGGATTCGCATAAAAGCCTCTTGCGAAGCCTCAAAATCTTCTTTCCCGAAATAGCATAAGCCGAGTAAAAAATTCTTTATTTTGGTCTGCTCTCCGGTCAAGGAAAAACGGGAAGATTTCAAATCCATCAAAGCCATCAGGTAGCTATGTTGCATCAGTTCACAGGAAACTTTCCGGAACAAAACCTCCGCTTTCAGCGAATCCCCGCGAACCAGATGCATCGCTTTGCGAAAAAATCCTTTTGCCGCTGCGTAATCCTGCATCGCAAAATAACTGTCGCCAATCCGCACCGCCAAATCTCCCACTTGTTCCTTGGGAGCAAAAAAGTAGGCACGTTGATAAGTCTTGGCGGCAATCTCATATCTTCCTTGCTTGAAAATGCTATCCGCAAAAGCAATCGTCTCTTCAAGCGTCTGGGAGCGCACTGTTAGAGGGAGACCCGCCAGGACACTAAAAAGTAGTATCAAAAATGTATTTTGCTTTTTGATAAGCATCATCGTCCAATTTTTTAT
>WFZU01000297.1 GCA_015489405.1 Bacteroidales bacterium | reverse complement strand
CTACCAATGCATCTAACTTTTGATTCAAAAGACTATCGACCGCTGCATAACTGTCCATATTATCCAAGGTCTCTTTGACACTGAAATAGAATTTTATTTTAGGCTCTGTGCCCGACGGGCGAATGGATATTTTGCTACCGTCCGCCAAGAAAAACTGAAGTACATTGGAAGAGGGTAAATCCAGTTTAAAGACCTCGCCATTGGCAAGATCTTTGCCTTCGCCGGACAGAAAATCCTTTATCATCACCAAGGCTTGCCCGTTAATCTCTTGGGGCGGATGTTCACGGAATGATTTCATCAGTTGCTGAATCTCCGCAGCCCCCTCTATTCCTTTACGCACCAACGAGACCAATCTTTCTTTGTAGAAATGATGTTTCAGGTAAATCTCTTGCAAGAGGTTTTTCAGGCTTTTGCCTTGTTGTTTTGCCCAAGCGGTCATCTCGGCAATCATCACGGCGGAGATCACCGCATCTTTGTCCCGCACGAAGTCGCCAACCAAATAGCCGTAGCTCTCCTCGCCTCCACCGATAAATTTCTCCTTGCCTTCCAAAAGGCGTATGCGCTCGGCAATATATTTAAATCCGGTCAACGTATCGTAAACTTTCACCCCGAAAGTAGCAGCTATTTCCGACAAGAGTTCGGTCGTAACAATCGTTTTCACAATAAATTCCTTGCCCTCAATCAGCTCATTCTCTTTCCATTTCGTCAAAAGGTAATATATTAATAATGAGGCGGTTTGATTTCCATTTAGCAGTTCATATTCGCCGTCCTCAAGTCGAATGGCAAGCCCGATTCTATCTGCATCGGGGTCGGTAGCCATCACCATATCCGCTTGCGTTTGTTTTGCCTTTTCGATCGCCATGGCAAGGGCGGAACTCTCTTCCGGATTGGGAGATTTCACGGTAGGGAAATTACCGTCCGGGACATCTTGTTCGGGAACGTGAATAACATTTTCAAAGCCCATCAAGAGCAAAGTCTCCGGCACCAATTTCACCCCGGTACCATGTATGGGTGTATAAACAATCTTCAAATCACGGTGCGCCCGGATAGCTTCCGGAGAAAGGCTCAACTGCGTAATACGCTGCATATATTCCTTGTCAATTTCCTCTCCGATGGACGAAATCAATTGCTCATTGCGTTCAAAGCGCACCTCGTCAATAGACCGGATTTTATTGACTTCGGCGATAACATTTTTATCGTGCGGAGGCACCAATTGTCCGCCATCTTCCCAATAAACTTTGTAACCGTTGTATTCAGGTGGATTATGTGAGGCAGTGATAACAATACCCGCTTTGCAACCCAAATGGCGAACAGCAAAAGAGAGTTCGGGAGTAGGTCTGATATCATCAAATACATAGACACGAATACCGTTGGCAGAAAGCACATCCGCAGCCGTATTGGCAAAAAGGCGGTTGTTGTTGCGCGAGTCGTAGGCTATCGCCACACTGATTCCCGGTACATCCGGGAAGACTTTTTTCAAATAATTGGCTAATCCCTGCGTAGCCGTGCCCACCGTATAAGGATTCATCCGGTTGGTACCCACACCCATAATTCCGCGAAGTCCTCCGGTTCCAAATTCCAAAGTCTTGTAAAAAGCTTCGTTTAAAGCGGCTTCGTCCTCCCGCATCATACGTTTAATCTCCTCCTTGGTACGGGCATCATAATTTCCATTGAGCCATACTTCTATCCTTTTCTTTGTTGCGTCATCCATAGCATCTAATTAATTGTTACACTGTTTTTTATAAAATAATTTTTTTTGAAGCTTCCTTATCAATTTACCGGATGCAAGAGCGTCCCGGATAATAATTTCGCTTCCCAAAACTTTTTCTCATTCAGTTGCAAATGTATGTTCTTTTCTTTCGCAAACTGCAATAAATTTTCGGTCGGGAGATTGGATTTCAACTCGTATCCGGTCATCGGACACCCTCCCAGTCCGGAGAGGACGCCGTCAAAATACTCACAGCCTGCCTCCCACGCTGCATTTACTAAGGAAAAGCGGTCTTTGCCCGAACTGTGAAGGTGAAATCCGGTCTTGAGGTTTGCAAAATCATTCGCCAAAAACGTGAAAACTTCCGCTACCCTTTCCGTTCCGGCTATTCCGATCGTATCGGCATAACTTTGATACATAATTCCTTTTCGCTGCATCCGTTCCGTCATTTTCCACAAAGCCTCCGGAGACCATTTATCACCGTAGGGATTGCCAAATGCCATAGCATAATACAGCCATAATTTTTTACCGTTTTTGACGCATAAATTTTGTATCTCATCTATCAAGGACAAGGCTTCCTCAATGTTGCGATTGATATTTTTCTTCAAAAAACTTTCGCTTAACGAAAAAGGAAAAACAATGAAATCAAGATGTTCAAATTCAAAGGCTTTCCGGATCCCTCTCCTTCCGGCGACCATTAACATCAACTTCGTAGCGGAGTCCACCTCTTCCAAGGCTTCCAAGACCGCTTCCATATCCCTGAACTGGGGAACATATTCCGGTGATGCAAAACTCCCCACATCCAATACTTCAAAGCCCACATCAAGATACGATTTCAACAGACGAATCTTGTCTTTTGTAGAGATAAAATAAGCCAAGCCCTGAACGGCATCTCTGAATGATTCTACGATTTTCATTTTTTCCATATTACAAAGTGCAAATTTATATATTTTTTTATCCTGAGGTTTTATTATCGTCTGTCTATAATGTCCAATAACTTCGTTACGCTCATACTCAAAGCGTTATTTCGACAAAACGGCTGTTTTAATTTTACCGTGCGACAAATAATACCGGCAGGTCCCAAAAAAACAAAAGTATTTATTCAAAAAAAACATCCGGCAAAGGGCATTTCATTACTTTTGCATCCGTAAAATGGACATTTTAATATGAATAAAAATCTATATCCTTTCTATTTTTCACTTACGTTGGTTGCCGGGATAATAGTAGGTTTTTACCTCGCCGGAGAACGCAAGATTGACTATTTGCTGCGTTCCGGGAGCCTCAACAAGTTGGCTTTGGTAGAGGATATCATTCTGCACAATTATGCAGATTCCGTAAACACAAGCAAAATGGAAGAGAAGGGTATAGAGGCAATGCTCAACCGGCTGGATCCGCACTCACATTATATTCCGAAGGTGGAATACCACGAAGTCAACGACCCGCTGACGGGAAGTTTTGAGGGAATCGGGATAGAATTTCAGATTGTCAAAGACAGCCTTCATGTCATTCATGTTATCAAAGATGGTCCTTCGGCGAGATCCGGCATCAAAGATGGAGACCGGATTGTGGAAGTCAACGATTCGTGTATTGCCGGGAAGGGTATTAGCGAGCGGGAAGTTATCCGTTTATTAAAAGGTTCCAAGGGGTCCAAGGTAAAACTTGGAATCCGGAGATATGGGGTGGACAGCACGCTTCACGCTACGATAACGAGGGATGTAATTCCGACCAAAAGTGCAGACATCGCTTTTGTCGAAGAAGGTACCGGCTACATCAAAATCAGTTCATTCACGGCAAGTACCGCAGAAGAATTTGAAAAAGACCTCCGCAAATTAAAAGCAGAAGGGATACAAGGCTTAATCATCGATTTGCGTGGCAATTCCGGAGGTTATCTATCAGCCGCTACGGCAGTTGCCGATCAACTTTTGCCCGGGGGCTTAATGATTGTGTATCTAAAAGGCTTGCACCGTAAAAGGGAAGAAGTACATTCCACCGGAGGAGGACTCTGGGAGACCGGAAAACTGATTGTATTGATAGATGAATATTCGGCTTCCGCCAGTGAAATTTTGGCGGGTGCCATACAAGATAACGACCGTGGTATTATTATGGGAAGTCGTTCTTTTGGCAAAGGCTTGGTGCAGGAAAACATTATGCTTCCCGACAGTTCCAGTTTACGATTGACGGTCGCCCGGTATTATACGCCCAGCGGTCGTTGTATTCAACGCCCTTATGATCCCGATTTAGGACTTGATTTGTATTACGCAGAGGGCTATACGCATGACAGCCTTAGCCGGACGGACACTACCCGCTACTACACACGCAAAGGACGTATCGTTTACGGAGGCGGCGGGATTCTTCCCGACAGTCTGGTCGAAGCCGGTTATGACAGCAGTTTAACGGCGTACTACCGGCTGATGCACAAGGATATTCTCAAGCGTTTTGCGATGGACTACGTGGATCAAAACCGGGCATCTTTGTTGCAACGGTGGACGCCGGAAAGTTATATCCAAAGTGCCCGGACGGAAGGTAAGATATTTCAAGCATTCTCACAATATCTACACGATAATAATATTTCCGTCAAGCCGCAAGATTTACTTGACTCCAAAGCAAAAATCTGCCCTATGTTGAAAGCCTATACCGGGCGGTATTTGTTTGACGACAAGGTATTTTATCCCATATTTTTAGAAGAAGACAAAGTTTTTCAGAAAGCTTTGCAAACCATAACAAAAAAAGAAAAAGAATGAAAGCATTTCACGCATACGATATCCGGGGCATATTCGGAAAAGATTTCGACCTGTCCGGAGTGTATAGGGTCGGCTATTATTTACCGCGTCTGTTAAACACGGACAAAGTATTGGTAGGCAGGGATGTACGTCTTTCCTCACCTGCCATTTTCGAGGCATTATGCAAGGGCATTACCGACTATGGCGCCGATGTTTACGATATCGGATTGTCCACGACTCCGATGGTTTATTGGGCTACAGCCCAATACGGTTTTGATGCTTCGGTGATGATTACCGCTTCCCACAACCCCAAGGAGTACAACGGGCTGAAAATTTCGCGCAGCGGAGCCCTGCCGGTCGGTTACGACAGCGGACTAAAGACCTTGGAACAATGGGTCAATAGCGCAGATGAGCCTGTTCCGTCCGCAGAAACCGGTCAAATAATTGCAAAAGAAATAAAGTCCGGATATCTCCGCTTTCAGCGAAAATATGTAAAGGATTTTTCCAATCTGAATATCAGTATGGATACCTCCAACGGAATGGCGGGGCTTTTTGTTCAAGACCTTTACGGGGATGCTCCCCATTACATTAACGCCTCATTGGACGGCAATTTCCCTGCTCACGAACCGAATCCGCTGGATCCAAAGAACATACGACAAATTCAAGCGGCTGTCGTGAAAAACAATTCGGATATCGGAGTGATTTTTGACGGAGATGCCGACCGCGTTATGTTTATTGACGAAAAAGGAAATTTCATCTCCCCCGATTTGATGATTGCCCTTTTGGGACATTATTTTTTGAAAGAGAAAAAGGAGAAAGGAAAGGTCTTGCAGGACATCCGTACGAGCAAAGCCGTAGGAGAATATCTGGTGCCGATGGGTGCCACGATGGAGATATGGCGCGTGGGTCGTGCTTATGCAGCATTGAAATTGAGGGAAATAAACGGAATCTATGGTGGAGAATTAGCCGGACATTATTATTTCAGGGATTTTTATTACTCCGACTCGGCATTGATGGCATGTTCCATCATTTTAGGCATTCTTTCCGGTATGAAAAAGCAAGGCATCAGCCTTTCCACAATCATCCGGCAAATATCAAACTATGCCAATTCCGGTGAAATAAATTTCAAACTGGAACGCAAAGCGGAAGCCATGGAAGCGGTAAAAAACCATTTTATCAAAGATAAAAAACCGGATTTATTATTGGATTTTGACGGCTATCGCATCGAATATCCGGATTGGTGGTTGAGCATTCGTCCTTCCAATACCGAGCCTTATCTCCGCCTCCTCGTGGAAGCTAAAAGCGATGCGCTCTTGCAATCGAAAGTGAATGAAATTACTGCTATTATCCACTCCTTCTCCGGAGATATATCCGCGCAAACCAAATCATAGTTGCATTATGCTACAAGAAAAAAGAGTCATTTTGAGAGCCATGGAACCCGGGGACGTTGAACTCCTCTACCGTTGGGAAAATGAGCCCGAAGTGTGGGACATTACCGGCACTTTTGCACCGGTCTCCCGTTTTGCTTTGGAACAATACGTGATGAACTCCAATGATTTTTTCAGTAGCAAACAATTGCGCCTGATGATTGAGGAAAAGAAACATCAAACCACCATCGGGAGTATTGATATTTTTGACTATTCCCCCCTTCACCGGAGAGCGGAAATAGGAATTATCATCATACGGGAATTCCGGCGAAAAGGCTTGGGCAAAGAGAGCCTTATGCTTGCGCTACGCTATGTCAAAGAGACCTTGGGACTTCATCAATTGTATTGCCATATTCACGCGGATAACAAAAACAGCATTGCCTTATTCAAAAATGCCGGATTCCGTTTTGTGGGCAGAAAAAAAGACTGGGTCAAGGAGTCGGGAAATTGGAAAGACGTTTTATTCTATCAAATTCTCCTGTAAAATTTTGTCCACGACCTCATGCGGATTGGATTGACGGACTTCATAGACCGCAAAATTATCAATATTCCAATGCGCTACCACCTCATTTACAAGACTTTGTCTAACTACCCAAAGCATTGGCAGGGAAACTTCCCGTAAGAGGTTTTCAATCGCCGTCGCCCACCCTTTTCCTTGTAATTCAAAAGGTCCTATTTCGTCAATGATAATAAGTTTTACCCCCTTTAAGTGTTCCGGACTCAATGCCCTGTTTCCAAAATTTTCCCCTTGGGGGTTGATATAAAAAGAGACTAATTTTTCCCACTTTTCGACCGGCGTGCGCTGACAAAAAACGATTTTTTTGCGGCTCAACAAATCACACAACTCGAAGCTGTCACGCAAGCCGTTTTTCCAATAACCAATAGCCAATATTCCGCCGTAGCGAATTTTTTTTGCGTCCAATATTTTTGTTATCTCCGCAACAAATCCCGTTTTCCCGTCTCCGCTTTCTCCGGTAATAATGGCGATGAAATTTTTCATATTATCCTTTGTTTAATAAAAACAGACAGGCATCCCCGTAACTCAAAAACCTGAAATCGTGTTGCAAAGCATACTCATACACTTTTTTCCAATCTTCCCCTATCAAAGCAGATACCAGCAACAAGAGCGTACTCTTAGGTTGATGAAAATTGGTTATAAGCGAATCCACGATGCGGTATTGATAGGAAGGTGCAATCATCAATTCGGTGCTTCCCGTGAGCATATCCCGGTTGTTTTCTTCCATATTTTGCAAAATGGCACTTAAAGCTTTCCTTGAAGCTACTCCGCTTAAATCGCTGCGATAAGGGTCCCACTGGCGTATGTCTATCTCTTCATCCCCCTCTCCACGCAACAGTTTCACCCCATGCCAATAAAGGCTCTCCAAGGTGCGTACACTCGTGGTACCGACGGCAATGATATTGCGCTGATGCGCATTCAGCAAGTCTTCGATGGTGGATTTTTTGATAACAATCTGTTCGGAGTGCATCCGGTGTCCGGAAATGTTTCCGGCAGTTACCGGTTTGAAGGTGCCTGCGCCTACATGTAAAGTAACCGAAGCGGTTTGTATGCCTTTACGTTTGATTTTTTCAAGTGTATTTTCCGTAAAATGCAAACCTGCCGTCGGTGCAGCTACCGAACCTTCTTGCCGGGCAAAAACGGTCTGATAACGTTGTTTATCCAGATCTTCCGCCTCTCTTTTCATATACGGAGGCAGCGGCACCTTTCCCACTTCTTCCAAAACGGCGGAAAAAGGCATCCCGGCAGGATTCCAAGAAAAGCGTACCAACGAATATTCGCTTTCTTGCCGGATACGTTCCGCCCGGAGTTCTCCCCTGGCAAATGGCAGCGAGAGAAGACCGTCTTTCCATTTTTTCGAATTTCCCACCAACACTTTCCACACGACCGGAGAGGATGCGGCAAAGGCTTCTTGTATCTCACGGGAAGGCTGCACCGGTTCCAGGCAAAAAATCTCAATCTTTGCCCCGGTCTTTTTACGGAAAGGGATTCTCGCCCGCACCACCTTCGTCTCATTATAAATCAACATGCTGTTTGCCGGCAAAAAACCGTTTATCTCACTAAAATGGGTTTCCTCTATCTCCCCACCGCGGTATATCAATAGTTTTGAGTGGTCACGGTTGCTCAGCGGATATTGAGCAATTCGCTCCTGCGGCAAATCGTAATCATAAGCACTAATCGCTATATCCGGAATATTTTTCATGCAGATAAAATCGTTTTCAAATTCCTTGTCGAAGGAGCCTGGAAGCCTTACAAAAGTCCCCTTCACAGCCCTTCAAAACACGAGGCGAAATAAGGAAATTTTTTTCAATGATTTTGAACTTTTTATGCATAATTTTGTTGTATTGCAGACATTGAAAGAGTATTAATAATAAAAAAGAAAAAATTATGAAAATTAATAGATACGTTGACATTTCAACGATAGACAGAGAAGCGAAAAAAGATTATATCGACCGTCATTCACCATTTTTGTATTGTGCAGACGAAGGCAAAAAAGGCGAAAAATTTAAAGTTACCGTAAAGGTGGGTAACGAATATCCTCATCCGGATGATTTTGACCATTATATCGCCTACGTACAATTATGGGACGGTGAAAAGATGTTGGCACAAGCCAATTTTGAAGCCGGTGCCTTGGGAAATATGCCCGGTCATGTAGAGATTGACTTTTATATTGTTCCGGGCAAAAAGAAGATGAATCTTGCTGCGGCTTCCTATTGTACAAAACATGGTTTCTGGATGACCGAAGGAAAGGAAGTAAACTTTCATGAATAAAATTGATAATCTTTAACATTTTCCTTATTGTCGTTCCGGCAATAGGAATGACAAAAAAATCCGGCAAGAATTTGCCGGATTTTTTTATTTAACAAGTCCGTATAAAAGATTTTTTCAGATGATTTTGATAATGTTCACTTGTAATAGAATATTTTTGTAACTTTGCAAAAAATCATCATTATGGAAAATCTATTAGGAAAAAATGAAGAAACAAAACTCACATTAAGCGAACAGACTATCCGGGATTTATCCGTCATCAAGTCTTGGACTTATTTTTTTGCCATACTGGCCACAATCTTCTTTGGATTGGGACTTTTGGGTTCCATTGTCTCACTCTTTGCAGGGAGTCTAAATCAGCAAAATCAACTTCTGTTAGTCCGGGGATTTTTTGTGATTATCTTTATGATTGCCGTTTACTTTTACCCCATATTCTCACTATTCAAATTTTCTTCGAATATGAAGCACGCTCTCGCTCAAAAAGATAACGAAAAACTTAGCTCTGCCTTTTCCTACCTTCGTTCCAATCTCTCCTATGCCGGGGTGCTTACCATCATTTTTATTGTCTTGTACAGTATCTTTCTACTTTTTATGCTCCCGGCTGTGCTTGCAATCGGCATGTCCGGAATGAGTTAAATATTACCGGTATAAGCAATGTCATAGAATCCAGCTGTTATACCGGAGGACAATTTTCTCTCAATCCGGCAACCACCTGTTCATATCTTTCTTTGGTCAAATTCTCAACCCCCAACCAATTAACGAGAGCATGGAAACTGCTAAACATCTTAAACCTGTATGGAACATTATCCATACTTTCCTGTAAAATATGGGAAGCCACTACCTGCATGGGAGTACTGGTATAAATCCCGATAAAACGTTCTTTGCTAGGTTGTGTGAGCTTGGCAAGTTTACGGGCATAACCCAAGTAACTATCCAAACGGGGAGGAAACTTTACATCACGAATGTCGTAAATGGATAAATTGGTCTTCTCCGTTATCCCGTTTTCAACGATATAAGACAACATAGCCTCAATGTCCTCCTCTGTAACTTCATTACAATAGTAGTGAACACATACATTCTCATTATCTAATATCTTGCCAAAATACATCCCCC
>WFZU01000296.1 GCA_015489405.1 Bacteroidales bacterium | reverse complement strand
CCTTTGGTTTTATAGGGATGAAAAAATTATTAACATAGCTTGTTAAAAACCTATCCTAAAAAGTAGCTTGAAGAGTTATATATTTGCATTCCGAAAATTGGGAGAGATGAGTGTTAATTTGTAAAAGAGAATTGTAGTATGGCGAATGATTTGTTTTCAAGTATTGAGAACGGGGTTGAAAGGGGAGGAAAAGAGCAAAAGTCTGTTAAAAATGAGAATGCACGGGTTTATCCGGAGGTTACGCCCGAGAGTGTAAAGGAAGCGCGCAAAGTTCACCGGAAATATTCCAAGGAGGAGGTCATGGAAGCAAGCCTTCAATATTTTGCCGGAGATGAGTTGGCGGCTAATGTGTGGATGAATAAGTATGCCTTGAAAAACGGGCAGGGCGATTTGTTGGAGAAAACGCCTGCAGATATGCATCATCGCATTGCCGGAGAAATTGCCCGCATAGAACGGAAATATGAGAATCCCATGTCCGAAGATTTGGTTTTCTCTTTGCTGGATCATTTTCAATATATTGTTCCTCAGGGAAGTCCTATGGCAGGAATCGGAAATGATTATCAGATCGGTTCATTGTCCAATTGTTTTGTGATTGGCAACGAAGGAAATTCAGATTCCTATGGTGGCATTATGAAGATAGACCAGGAACAAGTACAACTGATGAAACGCCGTGGCGGTGTAGGGCATGATTTGAGCCATATCCGTCCGCGTGGAAGCATGGTCAAAAACAGTGCCCTTACCTCTACCGGTTTGGTCCCGTTTATGGAACGCTATTCCAACTCGACACGGGAAGTTGCTCAAGACGGACGAAGAGGGGCTTTGATGCTTTCGGTATCGGTCAGACATCCGGATGCGGAAGATTTTATCGATGCTAAAATGGAGCAAGGGAAAGTTACCGGCGCTAATATTTCCGTTAAACTTGATGACGCTTTCATGCATGCGGTTTTGGAAAACAAAACATATCAACAGCAATATCCGATTGATAGCGACAACCCTGTGAAAGTAAAACAAATAGATGCTACTAAACTCTGGAACAAAATTATTCACAACGCTTGGTCATCAGCTGAGCCCGGGGTGCTCTTTTGGGATACGATCATTAATGAATCCGTTGCAGATTGTTATGCGGACTATGGTTTCAGAACCGTTTCAACCAACCCTTGCGGAGAAATCCCTCTCTGCCCCTACGATAGCTGTCGCCTGCTGGCTATGAATTTATTCGGCTATGTCGAAAATCCATTTACTGCCGAAGCCCGTTTTGACTGGGATAAGTTTAAAACCCATGTCCATTACGCGCAGCGAATCATGGATGACTTGATTGATTTGGAGGTGGAAAAGATTGACGCTATTTTGAAAAAAATAGATTCCGACCCCGAACCGGAAGAAATTAAATTTGTAGAGCGAAGGCTATGGGAAAAGATTCGCGAGAAAGCTATTCAGGGACGTAGAACCGGTATCGGTATCACGGCAGAGGGGGATATGTTAGCTGCTTTGGGCTATCGTTACGGAACCCCGGAAGCGACTGATTTCTCTGTGGATATACATCGCAACCTTGCCATTGAAGCTTATCGCTCTTCTGCTACTTTGGCTAAAGAAAGAGGTTCATTCCCGGTCTTTGACTTACAACGCGAAAAAAACAATCCCTTTATTAATAGAATAAAGGAATCGGCTCCCGATGTTTACGACTTGATGGCTCAATACGGCAGACGTAATATCTCTATGCTTACGATTGCCCCCACGGGAAGTGTAAGTATCTTGACACAAACTACTTCCGGAATAGAACCTGCTTTTATGATTTCGTATAAACGCAGAAAGAAAGTAAATCCTAACGAGGAAGGTGCGAAAGTCGCATTTGTTGACGAAAGTGGTGATGCTTGGGAAGAATATGTCGTTTTTCATAAAAAATTTGTGGACTGGTTGAAAGTCAACAATTATGATGCGGAGAAAGTAGCAGAGATGAATGAGGCTGATTTGCAAGCCCTCATTGCAAAGTCTCCTTATCATAAAGCCACTTCGGCAGATGTTGATTGGATTGAAAAAGTCCGTATGCAAGGGGCTGTGCAGAAATGGGTCGATCATTCCATTAGTGTAACGGTTAATTTGCCCAAGGATACCACTGAAGAATTGGTTAGTGAAGTCTATAAGACCGCTTGGAAATCCGGTTGTAAGGGAATGACCATTTACCGGGAAGGCTCCCGCGACGGAGTCTTGGTGAGTAATAAGACGAAGGAAGAGAAGGAAAAGAAAGCAGGTGAATTTGCGGAAAGAAGTGCTCCCAAACGTCCGAAAAGTTTGGAAGCAAAAATTGTGAGATTCCAAAATGCGTATGAGAAATGGATTGCTTTTATCGGTCTCTTGGATGGAAAACCTTACGAAATATTTACCGGTAAGGCGGATGGTTTCGTTATTCCTCCCTGGGTTGAAGAAGGAGAAATCGTAAAAGTAAAAGATGTAAATGAGGATGGAACGATCACAAAACGTTACGATTTTAAATTCAAGGATAAACAAGGATATAATGTTACGATAGAGGGACTTTCCCGTTCATTCGCCAAAGAATATTGGAATTACGCCAAGCTTATTTCCGGCGTTTTGCGCCACGGAATGCCTTTGCCCAAGGTTATCACCCTTGTGGAGAATCTGAACTTTGATGAAGAGACGATCAATACTTGGAAGGTGGGCGTTGTACGGGCTATCAAGAAGTTTATTCCCGATGGTACGGTTGAGGAGAAAGAAAGTTGTCCGCAGTGTGCCGGAAAGGGAACGCTGGTGTATAAAGAAGGCTGTCTTACCTGTACCAGTTGCGGGTATAGCAAGTGTGGATAAACAATAGGAAAAACGTTTTTCCTTTACGTAAAATATTTATTGCAAAAAGGGTCTTATGGCGAAGTTCATAAGACCTTTTTTTTGTTTTTGGGAAATGCTATCCAATTTCTTGTTTTCCGAATAGGGCTCACATAGTCTGCCGGATTTAGCTTATTTTTTCCCTGTCCTTATATGAAGCCAATATCTCGAATCCGGGTACTC
Source organism: Bacteroidales bacterium (assembly GCA_015489405.1). Lineage (GTDB taxonomy): Bacteria > Bacteroidota > Bacteroidia > Bacteroidales > S143-32 > S143-32. The sequence continues at coordinate 4,350 of WFZU01000296.1, read as the reverse complement.
CCATTGCTTGACAAAAAGAGGATTCGTGTTTGTTTTTCTTTGAAAATTGATTTTTTAACATTTATTAACATTTGTGTTTGTTGGTGATTATCAGTTAGATACATTCTGTTGGTTGAGAAATTTTGATTTTGGCGTAATTGCGCTTGGTGGGGGAGCAAGCCGGAAATACTTTTGCCAAAAAATTTGAACACTAAAATTGTTGGATTATGAGAACACTAAAATTATGGTTTGTATTGTTGACCGGTTTCATTATTTTTTCGGCTTGTACGAAAGAAAATCCGGTAAGCCCTGTTCGTGATGTTTCATCTTTTGAAGATGGATTGGTTTATGGCAATGATACTCCCCAGAAAACTTTATTTGCCGGGAAGATTCTTGATAATCAGGGGAGTGTTATTGATAAGGGAGGGATGATTTCTTTGTATTACAATGACGATGAAATTGACGTATATGTTTCGGACGATGGATATTACCGTTTTGATGACTTACCATACCGGGCATATACTTTGAAGTATTATTTCACGGGGTATGAATCCAAAACTGTGGCAAATCGCTTTCCTCAAAACACCTTGTATGCTGATACTCTGTATCCTCAATAGGATGGAAACCGTGAGGAGGAATACATAAAGAACTTCCAAATTATTTCAAAGGGGAGACCGCCCGTACGCCACGGGCGGCTTTTTTTATTACCTTTGCAGTATGAAAGTGAAAGTAATTCTTCTTATAGCAATTTTTCTTTTCTCTGCCCGTACTCTTTTTGGTGAGTTTGATACACTTTTCGTTAGAAAGTGGTTGATGGTCGTTCAAAAATTTCAGGATAACGGACAATATGATTCGGCTATTTATGTGATGGAACATAAAATCCTTCCTGAGTTAGGCTATAATTCCAAATCATATTTGGAAGGATTAATTACATTGAGCGGATTCTATCTGAAAAAACAGGATACAAATCGTTTTGAATCTTATCTGCGGAATGTAGATTCCCTTGCAGCTCAATCAGGCTATGTCGATACGCGTGCCAGGGCACTTTCAAATTTGGGAATATTAGAGGACGATAGAGGCGATTTTTCGAATGCTATTTTATATTATAAAAAGTCTATTCGATTGTTTCTTAATCTGGGTGATAGCCTGAGTTCTGCTTTAGTAAAGCGAAATCTGGCTTATACCTACACAAGACTTGATGATTATAATACGGCAATTCATATTTATCAGGAAGTTTTAGATATTTATAGAAAATTTCATTATGACAACGGTATTGCTAAAATATATGATGCTTTGGGTGCTATATATCGAGGAATGAAAGATTATCCCGAGAGTATAAAAAGTTATCGGAAAGCAATAAAGATCTTGAAAGAAAAAAAAGAAGTAAAAGCCTTGATTCCCGCATACATAGATATATCCGTGGTATTTCTCGAGGCAAAAAAATTGGACTCGGCAAATATTTTTCTTGAAAAGTGTTATGAGATCAAAAAAGATATGCCCATAGATCTGACTTATGGTTTGATTTTTGAAAATTGGGGAGAAGTTTCTTTTAAACAACATAAATATGCGCTTGCGAAAAGGCAATTAGCCAAAGGCATGGAAGTTTACCGGAAAATAGGCTATAAAGAGGGGATTATTAACATCCGTATTTGGCAGGCAGAAGTGCTTTTGGCGACCGGTCATATTCAAGAAGCAAGGGATAAACTTATGCAGTCTTTTAATGAACTTAGGCATTTCCCCGGCACGAATAGCAAAAAGATGGCTTTGAATGCATTAAGGGATATTCAGTTGGCAGAACATGATTACCGGTCTGCCTACCAAACAATGAAAAGGATTCATTTGTTTTACGATTCATTGTATGAGGTGCAAAAAGCGGAAGCGGTGCTTAACGCCAAAATTCTATATAACACCAATGCTATCCAAGAAAAAAACAAGCAGTTGAAAGCGAAAAATTATACAAATGAATTGAAAATTGCCAATCTCAGGATGCAAATATATATTTATGTCTTACTTATCATAATCATTGTTGTGCTCAGTCTTGGGTATGTTTTTTATAACAGACAGAAAAAACGCCAACTAATTTTGGAAAAAGAAAGTGAAACCCTGCGGCTTATTCGCAATGAGAAGGACAAAATATCAATGGAATTGCACGATTTGATTGGTGGAGAAATTTTCGGAATGCTGCTACAATATCAAATTATAGGCAATATTCTCAAAGACGAACGTATCCAAAGATTAAATGATGCTTTTGGCAAAGTCTATGAAAAAGTCAGGGGATATTCCAGAACGTTGAAAAATATTGATGCAAAAAATCTCCCTCTCGAAATAAGTATTCTCAATTTGACACATCGCTTTGAAGCCGGGGCAAATATTCGCATAAAGTCCAATGTTGCCTCTTTTGATTGGCAAGAATTAGAAGCCGGAACGAAGGAACATATTTATCATATCGTCCAAGAGGCTGTCATTAATGCCTTGAAATACAGTGGAGCGGATGTCATTGAAATCATTTTTGAAAAAAAGAAAAAGGAATACCGTTTTAGCATAACTGACAATGGAAAGGGCTTTGATATTCATAAACTTGAAGATGCTAACGGACTGACGAACATCAGGGAACGGGTGGAGAAAATCGGCGGTTCGTTGTCTGTCGAAACAAAAGCCGGGAAGGGAACAAAAATTTCTGTGATAGTAAACAATATTGACTTTTAAGGGTTTAGAAAACGGGAGAAATATTAAATATCGTATAGAATGGGTGAAACTGCATATAAGAATCTGAAAGTGCTTATCGTGGATGATGTTGATTCTATTTCTATCTCCATTGAAATGATTATTCAGGATACGATGAATGACAGGTTTCTGTATAATCTACTCATTGCCAAATCTTACCAGGAGTGTATGAGTAAATTTGCAGAAGCGCAGGAGGAAGGTTACCCGGTTGATTTGGTGATTATGGATTTGAATCTCAAAGGGGGGAGTGAAACGGTTTTTTATCACGACGGGGAACAATTGCTGATGGACCTGAAAAAGATTAATCCTGCTTTGAAATCCATTGTGTATTCTCAATATGATGATCCACATTTAATCCGTAAGGTTATTGACTCGACCGGAGCGGATGCTTATATTGTGAAGGGGGTTCACAGCATAACCGATGTAAAAAAAGCAATGCAAGAGATTTTTCTGTATGGGAATAAATATTTCCCGGAAGATTTATTGCCCAAAAACGACCCCGCCGGGAAACTTACAGAGAGCCAAAAAGTATTGATATCCTTAATGGAGCAAGGATATTCTATCGCCGGGATGTCACGGATATTGTCCAAAGACCCTGCTTTTGACGGGGCTAGCATTCGCTCCTTGCAGCGTAAGGTGAAAGATATTCGCAATTTGTTTCAGATTGATAAAAATGATGATTTGATTCCCGCCTTGCGAAAACTCGGTGTGATTAAAGAGTAGGGAGACTATCAGTATTCTATTTGTGGTAAACCGGCGAGATATTTCTGATAAAAAATCTTAATTACTGTGCCCCGCTTCGCGTATAGGGGATGATGTCTTGGGAGCTAAATAGCCCGGCTTTGTATTTGAAATATCCGGTGATACCAATCATCGCAGCATTGTCAGTAGTAAATTGAAAATCGGGGATGTATGTGTTCCATTTTTCCTTTTCACCGGTTTCTGTAAGCTTTTTGCGCAATTCGGAATTGGCGGATACCCCGCCGGCAACAGCTATTTCTTTGATGCCCGTTTGCCGGGATGCTTTTCGTAATTTTGCCAGGAGAATATCAATGATGCTTGCTTGTATGGAGGCTGCCAAATCATTTTTATTTTTTTCGATAAAATCTTTATCTTCCCGCAAACCATCTCTGACCAAATACAAAAAAGAAGTCTTTAGTCCACTGAAACTGAAGTCCAGATTTTTTATTTTTGGATGTGGAAATGTAAATTTACCGGGGTCTCCGCTTTGTGCCAAGCGGTCAATTACCGGACCTCCCGGATAAGGAAGTCCCATAATTTTAGCCGCTTTGTCAAAAGCTTCTCCGGCGGCATCGTCTATAGTTGTGCCAATCACTTCGGGCTGCATCGGGCTATTCATACGTACTATTTGCGTATGTCCGCCGGAAACCGTCAGACACAAGAACGGGAAACGGGGCGTTTTTTTTCTCTTTCCTTTTTCTTGTACAAAATGTGCGAGAATATGAGCGTGGAGATGATCTACCTCGATGATGGGAATATTCAGTCCCAGTGCCATTGCCTTGGCAAAATTGAGTCCCACCAACAGGGAACCTAATAAACCGGGACCCCTGGTGAACGCAATGGCGTTGAGCTCTTCTTTCCGGATGCCGGCTTGTTTGAGGGCTGTATCTACCACCGGTATAATGT
>WFZU01000295.1 GCA_015489405.1 Bacteroidales bacterium | reverse complement strand
AAGTCTATATTTCCAAATTTTATTGTAAAATTTTGAAATGTAGTTGCAATATATCGTTCTTGTTGTAAAATATTATTTCGGAGCTAAACTAATACACCCGCACTTCCCGTTCCAAACGTAGTCCGAATTTTTGAAAAACACTGTTTTCGATAAGGCTTGCCAGCGATAAAATATCCTGCCCGCTGCTGTTGCCGTAATTGACGAGTACCAAAGCTTGTTTCCCGTGAACGCCGGCGTCTCCTATCCGTTTGCCTTTCCAACCGGCTTGTTCGATGAGCCAGCCGGCAGCGATTTTCAGCTTGTCGCCCTGCACGTAAAAAGGAATCCGGGGATAGAGGTTCCGGAGTTCGTCCAATTTCTCCCGGGAGACGAAAGGATTTTTGAAAAAACTACCTGCGTTGCCGGTAACTTCCGTATCGGGAAGCTTGCTGCGCCGTATGTTGATGATGAGCGCTCTCACCTCTTGCAGTTCCGGATTTTCCGGAAGTTGCTCCTTCAAATGCGCATAATCGAGGCTTAATTTTTTTGTTTTTGAAAGTCGAAAACGTACACTCTCAATAAGATAGGTGTCCGGCTCACGGCTTTTGAAATAGGAGTCGCGATAGCCGAAAAGGCAATCTTCTTTACTGAAAATTTTCCGCTCTCCGGTCTCCAAATGCAGTGCCGTTAGCGAATGAAATATGTCTTGCAGTTCAACGCCATAGGCTCCGATGTTTTGTACCGGGGCAGCTCCGGTCGTACCCGGAATTAAGGAAAGGTTTTCCACGCCGTAATAATTGCGGCTTACGCAAAATTGTACGAAATCATCCCATATCTCTCCGCCTTTGGCTTCTATGATGACCGAATGTTCATTCTCCGAAATAAGCTTGATGCCTTTGAGCCGGTTGTGGATGGTAAGTCCGTCAAAAAAATCGTTTTTAAACAATAGATTGCTTCCTCCTCCGATAACTAAATGCCGGGGTTTTTCGCGGGAAATAAAGCGGAAGATAGCCTCTACATCTCTCTCTCTTTCAATGGCAACGAAATATTTGCTCCGGCATTCAATCCCGAAAGTGTTGTATGGTTTCAGTGAAACATTAGTTTGTATTTTCCCAAGCATAATTATTCAAATCTTCGTATTATCCGATCTTTTCTTTGCTGCAAAGGTAGTAAAATATCCAAACCGGAACTTTTTCATCCGGCAAAGGTGCCGGCACAATCGGGTGATAACAAAATTGTATAAAAAGTATCCGGAAAAGTATAAAAAAGTTTCCTTTTCTCCTTATACTTTTGCAATGTGAAATAATGAAAATGAAGAAAGTCGTTCACATATTGGTCAATTTGATATTCCTGCTTAGTGTCGTCGGACTAAGTATCCATAAGCACTATTCGCAGGGCAAATTGTACAGTGTTGCGCTGTTCCACGAGGCGGAGACGTGTTGTGCGAATATGGAGCATTGCGACGTAGCGACTTCCGCTCCCGTTTGTCATTGTCATCACAAAGACGCTTGCTCTTGTAGAAATACCGTAGAATTTCACCGGATTTCGGATGTTTTTCTGCCTGCCAAATATTCCTTGGTAAAGGATACACCGGTAGAAATAATGATTTTGCATCCCTTTGTCCTTCCCGGTATGCAAGAGAGCTACGGCAATCTTTCTTTCCCCCAAGGTTTGCATCCACCTCCTGATGATAGCCGCAGTTTGTACGGTTTTAATTGTGTATTTCTCTGTTGATTTTCGTCTTGCCGGTCTTTGTATTACTTTCTTGAAGGTCAGGGAGAAAACGGGTTTTTATTGCTGGTTGATACTGCTTGCAATTTTTCTCCCCGCTTGATTTTAAGAGACAGATACCGCCCATTTCGGCATAGCCGGAGGCAAAAAAGTATAAAAAACAGATTTATTACACATAAAACAACAATCATAATGATCAATAATATCATCAAATTTTTTCTGGAAAACAGATTGGTTACTTTTTTGATACTGACTGTTTTCGTTGCTTGGGGCATCATTTCTTCCCCTTTCGGGTGGGATACGGGTGTTTTGCCAAGCGATCCGGTGCCGGTGGATGCCATTCCGGACATCGGTGAAAATCAACAGATTGTCTATACCAAATGGGAGGGGCGTTCTCCCCAAGATATGGAAGACCAGATTTCTTATCCTTTGACTACGGCTCTGTTGGGTATTCCCGGCGTGAAAACCATCCGGAGCAGTTCGATTTTCGGCGTTTCCAGTATTTACATCATCTTTGATGAAGACGTAGATTTTTATTGGAGCCGGAGCCGTATTTTGGAGAAATTGAACTCCTTGCCTGCCGGGACGCTTCCCGAAGGGGTAAGACCGGCACTGGGACCCGACGCTACCGCTCTGGGGCAAGTCTTTTGGTACACGCTGGAGGGGAGGGATACGGAAGGGAAGCCCGCCGGAAAGTGGGACCCGCAGGAATTACGTTCCATACAGGATTTTTATGTCAAATATGCTCTGACTTCTGCCAAAGGCGTCTCCGAAGTGGCTTCTGTCGGCGGGTATGTGAAAGAGTATCAGGTAGATATAGACCCGGATGCGATGAAAGCACAAGGGGTTTCTATCGCACAAATTATGCAAGCAGTCAAAAAATCCAATCTGGATGTCGGTGCCAGAACGATCGAATTTAACAAGGCGGAGTATCTGGTGCGGGCTTTGGGATACATCAAATCCTTGGAAGATTTGGAAAATTCGGTGGTCGCTGTGCGGCATAATGTGCCGGTGCGCTTGCGGGATGTTGCCCGTGTCAATTATGGTCCGGCTTCCCGTCGCGGCGGTCTGGACAAGGGCGGAGCGGACGCTGTCGGCGGTGTGGTCGTAGCCCGTTATGGAGCCAATCCCTTGGAGGTTATCAATAATGTTAAAGCTAAAATCAAGGAAATAGAGGCGGGCTTGCCCTCCAAAACTTTGCCGGACGGGACGATTTCCAAGGTTACGATTGTTCCCTTTTATGACCGCTCGGGCTTAATACACGAGACACTCGGAACGCTTGAAGAGGCGTTGTCCTTGGAGATTCTTATCAGCATCCTGGTGGTTTTGATATTGGTGTTTAATTTGCGTGCTTCTTTCCTGATTTCGAGCCTCTTGCCGGTCGGCGTTTTGATGACTTTTATCGCTATGCGAAAGTTCGGAGTGGATGCTAATATTGTAGCCCTTTCGGGGATAGCCATTGCCATTGGCGTGATGGTAGATGTAGGCGTGGTATTTACCGAAAATATTATCCGGCATACCGGAATGCCTGCTAACAAAGGTGCGAGAGGCGGGAAATTACGGCACATTATATATGTGGCAACCCTGGAAGTCGCACCGGCGGTATTGACGGCTATTGCCACTACGGTCATCAGTTTTATGCCTGTCTTTGCGATGGAAGCGGCGGAGGGGAAACTATTTCGCCCCTTGGCTTTTACCAAAACGTTTGTGATGTTGGCTGCCTTGGTTGTCGGGCTTATTATCATTCCGGCATTGGCTTATCTGATATTTTCCATTCGTTTGGAACGGAAGAAGATTCGTGCCTGTTCAAATATCCTTT
>WFZU01000294.1 GCA_015489405.1 Bacteroidales bacterium | reverse complement strand
GGGCTTGTGAAATTCTGAAAACCAAGGAGTTGACTTACGTCAATGCGATGCATTGAGCTTGCCGAAATGACTGGTTTCAGAACGAGCGTAACGCAGAAGTCGGACATTATAGACAAGCTCTATTTATTCTCTGTCCATAAAATCAAGAGCTTGAGCTAGAATGTTCGAATTCAAGGCTTGTGAAGTTCTGAAAGCAAAGGAGTTGACTTATGTCAATGACTGGTTTCAGAACGAGCGTAACGCAGAAGTCGGACATTATAGGCAAGCTCTATTTATTCTCCAACCAATATTGATTCTTATCCACATTATCACTTTGCGTATCCAAATTAAAATCCGATTGCAAATAGCCTTTTTCTCCGGCTTCGGAACTCCAAATAAAGAGGTCATCACCGTCCACCACCCCATCGGCATTGGCATCTCCGGCAGGCATTCCGAAGTAGCCGTCTCCCAAATTTTTGGCATTCACTCCGTAAGTTGCAGCGGCTGACAAAGTAAAATCATAAGCATATTCATTGCCCGCCAAAGCTAATGGAAGTGCCGATATCAGAGGGAGATGATTACGGACCAAAACCTCCACAAACAACTGATTATGAACTTCTTGATTTATTATCAACGGATCTATCCCATTTCTCGGGACGATCTTACCATTGCTCAGCATCACAGCACTTAAAGTGTCCATAACACACTCGTCCGAAAGCAATTCCACGGCAGTGGTATCATATAATTTCACCAACACCCAATCCACCATCTCCTCCGGAATCACATTTAATCCATCATTAGCATTAAAAAACCAAGGGGCAGCCCCGAAAGGTTGTTGCAAAGGTATATATCCCGCTTCCCGCAAATGATTGTGCATACGGTGGCTCGCACTGTCGTAAGGACCTTCCAGGAAAGCACGCAGCGAAAGACGTTTGGCGATAGTGCCTTGCACAATATTGGACTTATCACTCAACAAACTGTCGCACAACACCTTAACATAATAATTATGAATCCCCTCAGCGACTAACGAATCGGTATAAGAAAAACCGGAAACCGTATCCACGGGAGCGAAAAGCATATCCTCGTCCGCACGAAAAATCACAAACCACAAACTGTCGGGATAATCCCAATCCAAGTGGATATGTTGATAATGTTCCGCATAAGACAGTTGAAGCCGGGCGACAGGTTCCGGTTTTTCAAAAATATGTCTTACTTCGTAATCATCTACGAAAAAATAGCAAGAAGCATTGCCGTTGGCTCCCGTCCAGCCCCAGAAATTGGTTCCACCCAATTGATCCAAAACATCCGTATCATGCGCCCCATTACTCCATTTCCAAGCATAAACGAACTGCCCGTCACAATAATAGTAAGCAGAATCGATATCTAAATTGACCCTCAATTTGCTTTCAAACCATTGTCCGGAAGGATACGGAAATTGAGCGGCATTGTCCCCGGAAGCATCCATATTGGCAATTCCGTTTTCAAAATGCACTTCTTGTCCCCAAGCGCTTCCATCTCCGTTGAATTTCAGCAATGTATTAAAATATGCCACTTTTCCCGCAGGGATAAACAGCTGAAAAACAACCTCGTAAATACCGGATTTGAAATTGTCAATGGGATGTACAAAATCGTCGCCCTGCAAGATGAGGAGTGATTGGGTGCCGCTATAGGCTTGTGCGGAAGAAACGATAGCATCGTCCATGCTGCAAGGATTCTGCGTCCAAGTAGTCCAGTCTTCCGGATTTTGGCAAGCCACATACGTTCCGGAGGTATAATTCTCAAAATCATCAAAAAAGCGGTAAGGTTTGCGACAATAATCGCGGATATTCACAAAATAATCCTCCGTTTCGCCAAAGGCGTAAAGACTGCAAGGGTCATCTGCCAAAGTGTCCCTTCGCGACCGGAGGCGCATCACATGCCTGCCGGGGTTCATATCCCGCGGTAATAAGACGGATGAGGTATAGGACACATTCGCATCCTCCAACCACAAATTATCTATGAAACATTCAGCGGTGTCAAAGGAGGCATCGTCGTTCTTGTCAATCCAAAGACTTACATAATCATGATTGTGTCCGGACATGATGGAGAGCGTATAGCTGCTATCCAAGGTCAGCGTTGCCGGACTAAGGTTGAGATATTGAGAATAGCCGTTGGCATCGAGCGAACCGCAAGCCTCATTGTCCGGCAGGAAATTCAACAATTGTAAATGTTGCAAATAGTCCCCTTCGCTACAAGCCGTAACATATTGCGGTGTACACAAATTCAATTCACTGCAAACCACCGGCACGGTGAACACGTTATTGTAAGTGTATTCGTCCGTAGGCAAAAGCACCTCAAAGCGGAGTTGATAATTGCCAATCGCCGAAAGATCAAGCGTCTGTGAGAATGAAAACGCAATACTCTCTCCGGGCAAGATGGTCTGTGTACAATTTTCCGTAATCATATCTGTCTGATTTACAACTAATCTCACCGAAAAAGAATTTTCCGTAACACTGCCGTCATTACGAATCCGGAAACGGACATTTTCATCCGACGAGAGATAATAGTCGCTATGAGGAGCGATGATTTTGTCGATACTCAAATCGTGGATAAAATTAAAACGGGGTTCTATCTTACGGATGATGCCTTGATGGTAGGAGAAATTAGCATTGCCCGGGGTCAAATCATCCAAGTAGTAGTAGCCGTTATAGCTCCCTCCCAGCCCCCAATTGAAATGATAATAATCATTTTGATAACCATCACAGATAAAACCGTGCCCGGTTGTAGCACTCTGCGAGAAACCTTCAAAATAGACCGGACGGTGCGCATCCAGTTCATTATGCAGGATGACGTTCCACTCAAAATCCGTGAAATTGCTTTGATGCAACATCTCACAATTGTCTTTGTAACGAAAATAATTAATCAATGCCGGAATAGCCGCATAAGACCAAGCATACGAAACGGCAGGTCCGTAGTGCATATCGACGGCGACCCCACAGTGATACAGCAATTGCGTAGTGGCTGCGGTCGCCTGCGTATCCAACATAGCATCAAAATCGTAGAATGTATTGCCAAAATCGGCACTCAACAAACCGTAGTTTGACATATACTCGTGACAGCCGTTGCCCTGGGCGGGATATTTCCAATAATACATTATCTGCCCCATAGCGACCGCCAGACAACCGACCCTTGCGTGACCGCCGGAACCGTTGGGGTCAGGCGGACAACCGGCATTCCAAGGATTTGCCAATGCCCAATTGGAAGTCGTCAATGCAGCAACATTCTTCCCTTTGTTTTGCCACTTTGACAAATTGCCTTGCAGTAGATTTTCCCAGTCTTGTTGATTTGATACGTTGTAAAATTTTTGCCCGGAAAGAGCGTCAACTTGGGCTGAATAGCCTCGGAGACGCGCAAATACAGCGGTTTCTTTTGCCACCGGCAATAAAAATGTATCCGAAAAAGAATAAGCTAATACCGGAGGGGCGTTCCTGTCCGATGAGAGGATAAGAAAACCGGTAGGGCGAAAACGGACAATATACAAATGAGGGAAATGTTTGTCGCTGCTGATTTCATCTATCGAAAGGTCATAGGCAGCGGCAAATTGCTGTGCGGCTTTCTTTATTTGACTCCGGTCGAGGGATTGCCCGTTTATTTTCACGGTAATTATTACCCCAAAGACTACTAATATGAGGTATAGCCGTAGTTTCACTATCCGGTACAGTCCTATCATAGCGCAAAGATTTTTTACAGACCCGGAAGCCCTTCACAACAAAAAGTGCGATGTCGCAAAGATACAATTTTTTGTTTATGAAGTAACAACTTTCTTCAAAAAAAACGATGCCCACCCCAAAAAAACCCGGAGTGGGCATCAAAACCAATAAAACGCAACTTTACTTTCTGTTTTTTCGCTTATATTCGTAATCTTTTCGTTCTAATTCATATTGTCGCTTTACGACCTTCTTAAATTCACTGCACAAACGATGAAAAGCTTTCAAAACCTCCTTGTCTTCCTCGGCAACAAGTACCTTCTTACTCCTCATATCCAAGGATGCACTCACGGAGTAGATGCGTTCCGATGTATTGAAAATCACTTCCAGTTTCAGATCCTTATCGTATTTTTTGAATAAATTTTGATAAAAATCCAATTTCTCTTGGCAAGTGTTTTCAATTTCATTTCTATAAGCCTCTTCTACTTCCTTCAAATTTTTAATAACTAAAGTAACCATAATTTTTTCTTTTTTTTACCATTAAAATGTATCTGTCCGTAAAGTCAAGAGCTTGAGCTATAATGTTTCATTCAATCTTTTTAAACCCCAACCGAGCGAGACAGCCATAAGCCCCGTAACGAACACGGCAAAACTAACCAAATAGACGGCACTTAACACGCCGGCTGCAGGATTCAGGACAATCAAAAATGCAAGCAACAGCACCAGTATTCCACCTGTCAATGTCCACCCCCAGCCTTTGACTCCCATAGACTTCATAACGAAGGCAAAACTGATACGGGAGATTCCGGTAAACGTAAACCAAAATCCGAGATACAACACCAGTGCCCCGGCTGCCAACAAAGGTTGAAATAATAGCAAGGCACCTAAGACCGTTTCTATCAATCCGAACATCAGATACCATAGCCAAGCGTGAAATGCCTTACGGTTTCTGACGGCAAACACGATATTAAATCCACCGTAGATAAACAAACTCCAACCAAACAGAATCGCCAAGCCTGCAAAGGAGGCTAGCGGAAAAGCGATCATCAGCATAGCACCAATGATTAATAATGCACCCGTGAGAACCGGTATCCACCAGTGTTTTACCGGGGTCTGTAATGAATATATTGATTCCATAATTTTTTATCTTTTTTTGTTAATTTTATTCTAAGCCAATCGATATTGCCTGTTTTTTTCAAAATATTCCTCAAAATACGGCAGGCAATTTTCATAAAAAAGCCGGCGAGGGAATCTTTCCCCGCCGGCTTATTCATAAGACAACGGGACACAAAAGCGTTACTTCTTGTCAGCCGTGTCTTTTTTGATATCGTTATTTTTGTAGAACAATCTTTCTTTGAAGTTTTTAATCTTTTCGGAGAGAGCGTCAAACTTGCCCGTGGTTTCCTTATCGTCATTAATCATTTGTCTCAACTCGTCCAGTGCACCGGACAGTTCCTTGTATTCCTTGTCTTTCTTTCCATATCCCATGGCTTGCGCCAGTTCCAATTGATAGGAAGCATTATCCAAATACCTTACAGCTACGTCTTTTTTGTCTTTTTCGCTTCCGGACATCGCCTCTGCTCCCAAATTAATGTACTCTTCGGCTCGCAAGACCGGCAACGGCAAATCAACTTGCTCCACCACCAAGGTATTCAGCGCTTTTATCAAGATGGCGGCAGATTCTTCCTTTTTACCATCGTCCAACAAGGCTGCTGCCAATCGCATAGCATCGGGATAGGTAGCCAACGGCAAATACGTAGTTTTGATATTAAGCTCGCTGGTCAAACTACCCAATATCCGCTTTGCCAATTGGTAATAACCGTCCTCCATAGCCTCTTCCGCAGCAGATGTAATCTTGTACACCGCCGGAATATCAAGCTTCGCATCATGTACTTCATACGCTTCACTGACCGGCACCAAAGCCAGATTAGGGTTCTTGGTCATCAATATTTCCAATTCTCCAATCAACTTTGCCAATTCCTCTTTAGCTTCTTTGGGCTTGTCCTTTGCGTAATAATCCAACACATTTTGGGTCTCGCCCAAAATGGACAATGCCTGCTTGGTGTCTTCCGTCATTTTCACGGCAAAGTCATTCTGCGCTGTTTGAGATATGCTATCTTGAACTTGCTCGTCACTGGCTTGAACATGGGCGGGTTTAGCCGGTGCTTCTTTCTTGATTCCGTCTTTTGCCTTATCATGTTTCTCCTGTGCGCAACCGGTGAAAATGGCTGCCAAAATTGTCAATACTAAAATCGTCTTTTTCATCTTTCTAATTTTTTTAAGTTATTTTGCCCTCACTATATCAATTTATAAACCAGCAGCCAAAAATACGCCTTTCTGTCAGTTTATTTAATATATTTTTAGAAATCTATTAGAAAAATACCAATAAATACTGTCATTTTGACACAATACAAAATCAAATAGTCAGGAAAACCGAAGCATAATACCCGCATCCAAGAAAAAAAAACACAATAATAGGTGTGATTAAAGAATACTTTCTACATTTGCAGCCACAAAAAAAATACGGATAGCATGAATAAATGGGAATTGTTTCAAAAGTTTTTGGTAACCCAGGAAGAACAAATCCAGTTACCTGATTTTATCATTAACGCCATACTGGTACTCATCCTGACCTGGCTACTGGAAATGACATACAGAAAATGCGGCAGGAGTCTGTCCAACCGGCGTTCCTTTGCGGCAAGTTTTATCCTTATCGGATTTACCACAATGTTGATTATTTCGGTCGTCAAATCCTCCCTTGCCCTATCTCTCGGGCTGGTAGGCGCACTGTCCATCGTTCGTTTTCGTGCAGCCATCAAAGAACCGGAAGAATTAGCCTATCTCTTTCTCGTTATTTCCGTAGGACTGGGATTAGGCGCCAATCTGCGACTCATTACCATCGTTGCTTTAGCTATCATCATGGCGGTGATTTGGATTAGATATTGGATAGGGACAAAGTCTATTGTCAATAATTTATTTATGACCGTTGCCGGAAACAGCAAGGAACTCACGGTCGCTGAGATTGAGGAAATCGTGGCAACTTATTTCCCCCGGTATCAAATCAAACGTTTTGACGAAGACAAGGAAAACCTTGAAACCGCCTTTCTAATAGAAAGTATGGATATTGAAAGTATTCAAAAATGCAAAACCGCCCTTCGCGAACTTTCCGGCGACGTGAGAATTTCGTTTATCGATAACAAAATAGTGTAAAGTGACTAGCCCGCACGGATATACCGAACTGAAAACATATCGATACGAACGGAAGTATGCTATCGACACACTGCACAATTTTCAGGTTGAACAAATCATCAAATTACACCCCTCCGCTTTCACGGAAATATACCACCAAAGATATATTAATAATATCTACTTTGATACCCCCGGCTTTGATTTTTATTACGACAATGTTGAAGGCAAAGACAAGCGGGTGAAATTCAGAATTCGTTGGTACGGCAACTTATTCGGCAAAATAGAAAAGCCCGTTTTGGAGATAAAAATAAAAAAAGGAGTTGTAGGCATCAAACGTTCTTATTTTTTAAATTCCTTTCATTTTACCGGAAATTTTGATTTAACAACACTTATTGAAATTGTGAAAACGTCCGGTGTCCCGGAAGATGTCCTTTTACGTATGAACAATTTGAAACCTGCCCTGATCAATAGATACCAACGTAAATATTTCCGGGATTTTTCCGGTTTATTTCGTATCACGATTGACAAAGACATATCCTATTTCCCCGCCAAGGACCAACTGAATTTTGCAAAATTTTCCGGCAGGGAAGAGCATTTGGTAGTGGTAGAATTAAAATATGATAGCGGACTCAATGGTGAAGCCACGGAAATAAGCAATCATTTGCCTTTCAGGCTTACCAAAAATTCAAAATATGTTAGAGGGATTGAACATTTCTATGAAGTCATTGATTAGCGCCGTTACGGGCTTGATACTTCTGCTTCTTTTCTCCTGCAAACCGGGAAAAGACAATGGAATAAAAGGCTTTTATTGCGATGCGGAGAAAGTTTCAAAAGATTCGGTTTTGACCGGTGCGACAAACAGCATTCAATTTGACGGAGCGAAACAGCTCTCTCCGGAACACGCCAGATCCGGCAAACATTCGTTAAAGTTGGATGCCGAAAATAATTTTGCTTTCGGCACTCACGTATTCCTGAAATCCCATCTCAATTATACCCTGAGTTTCTGGCAATATGGGGATTGCGAAAAAGTTTTTGCAGTCGCTCAATGCGACTCTTCATATTATCATAAATCCAACAAGCTCATCAAAAAAGACTCTTTGGGATGGAAAAAAATAGAATTATCCTTCTCAATACCGTCATCTTTGGAAGGGAAAAAAATATCCCTTTACGTCTGGAAAAATTCAAAAAAGACGGTTTATGTGGACGACTTTGAATTAAAATCTCACAAAATCGAAGATTTGGGGACTTCCGACACCATTTTCCTGATGTATTTGGACACCTTGCATCTGAATAAAATCAAAAGAGAACGGCAAAATGCTCTCAAAAAAGGAGTGCTTGAGACCACAGACGACAGTTGGGTCAAAGCTATGGCAATGTGGGGCAACCGGGCATACAAAGTGAAAATGAGACTCAAAGGAGATTGGCTTGACCACCTTTATGGTAAAAAATGGTCTTTTCGTATAAAAATAAAAAACAATGCATCCTTCAAGGGAATGCGCGTATTTTCTATCCAAAATCCACATACACGCCATTATCTTGACCAATGGTTTCTCTACAATGTCTTCCGGGGAGAAGGTTTGCTGGCTCCGCGATACGGTTTTATCAGAGGACAGCTAAACAAAACCCCGCTCGGCATATATGCCTACGAAGAACACTTTCAAAAACAGCTGATTGAATCCCAAAAACGCCGGGAAGGTCCTATTCTTAAACATGCGGAAAATTCATTTTGGGACATCGTGTTAGAATACAAAAGAACGGACAAATGGAATAATTATCCCATATACGAAGCCGCTAAAATAGTGCCTTTCTCCCAAGGGAAAACTATGAAAAACAGCACCTTGACAAAGGAATTCAATATCGCTAAAAACCTCCTCTACCAACACAAATCAGGACTTGCCAAGATTTCGGATATTTTTGACATTAAAAAAGCAGCACGCTTTTTTGCTCTGACGAACCTGATGCAGGGCTGGCACGGTCTGCGCTGGCACAATCAACGCTATTACTACAATCCCATAACCTCAAAATTGGAATTTATCGTTTACGACAATTATGTCGGAGAGGGAGTGTACAAGCTTGTTGATAGAGCTATCTATGGAGACCTTAACAACAAAATCATTCCTCAAAAGAATGAAGAAATATTAAACCTCTATCTATTTAAGGACAGTACTTTCGTCAATTATTACATACAATTTCTTGAAAAATATTCCCAACAAAAATTTTGGGACAGCGTCCTTTTGGCTAATGACAAACAGATTGCCTATTACGAAGATGTTTTATCCGGGGAATTTCCTAAAAGCAAATTTAATCCGGATATGTACTACTCGCAAGCCGCACGCATCAGAAAGCATTTGACCGCATATATCGAAAAAGTAAAAAACGGATTGTATGACAGTATTGCTTTGCCGGACTTGAAAGCGGATTCTTATGATGGCAAACCCAACCCCCTTTTCCTGAAATCATACGTCAACGTCTATACACAAAAGCACACGGATGAAAAATTGAAATTAAAGGTTGTAAATTTTTATCCGGCAGACATTCAAGTACTCGGATATAAAACTAAAAAATCGGAAAACGACATTGCTCCGGTCGATGTAAAATCCTATCAAAGTGGCGATAACAAGTCCTTTGTTGCAGTACCGGAAAAAGCAAAATATCTCATTGTTTCCGACGGAAATAAAAATGCGGCTATTGAGATTCTGCCTTGGGCAGAACCCACAGCTTGGTCACCCCGTCAGGAATTGGAACAAAACAATCCTTTTCCCCAACAAGATTACTATAAAGTCTCCGGTAACAAAGTGATTTTCAGCGGTTCGCATACCGTAAATCAAATTATTTTAATCCCGCAACATTACCAAGTGATTTTTGAACCGGGCGCCGATTATGACTTTGTGGAAGGAGGTGCATTTCTTTCCTATTCGCCCGTGGAAATAAACGGCACGAAAAAAACACCCGTGAAAATACATTCTTCCGACCGGAGCGCAAGAGGATTCAGCATACTGCAAGCCGGAAAAGTAAATATGAAATATGCTATTTTCGATGGATTTGACACCTTCAGTTACAAAGGTTGGCAACTCTCGGGAGGTGTAACAATCTACGAGAGCAATACAAACATCTCCCACTGCAAATTCATCAACAACCAATGCGAAGATGATTTGAATATTGTGCACTCCCGTTTCGATGTCCGTGAGTGCACTTTTGAAAACACTTTCTCCGATGCTTTCGACTCGGATTTTTGTACCGGCATAGTATCGGATTGCTATTTCAACCGGCTCGGAAATGATGCTATCGATTTTTCGACAAGTACGATCGATATTCTTCGTTGTGAAATTAGAGAGGCAAACGACAAGGCGGTGAGCGGCGGAGAAGCCTCCCGTTTAAAGATAGAAGATTGTATGATTGACGGTGCCAACATCGGGATCGCCTCCAAGGACAAATCAGTCGTAAGAACAGATAATACTTCCATCCGTAACACGGCCTATGCTTTCACGGCATTTCAAAAGAAACCCGAGTACGGTGCAGCTCAAATCATTGCACGGAATATCAAAGCCTCCGACTACGGACAATTATCCCTCATCGAAAAAGGCTCTGTCTTGGTGTGGGACGGAAAAAAGAAAGAGGGAAAATTCAAAAATGTGGCCAAGAGATTTTATTAAAACCGGCAATTTTGGATTAAAAATCCGTCTTCCATCCCCCTTTTTAAGTATCATATACAAAGAAGAAGTGGAGCTGGAGGGATTCGAACCCTCGTCCTGACAAGCAGCAAAAATGCTTTCTACAAGTTTAGCTTTTGCTTGATTTTCGAGTGTAAGCTGGCCAAAAGCTACCGACTTACACCTTAGTTCCTTAGATTTCACTACCGGAGCGGAACCATCCGGCAGCTAACCTGTAATTGCGTGCGTCCTGAACTCAGGGCGGAAACAGGTAGGTCCCCCTGCAGAACGTTTCGTCCCTCCACCTCGTGGAAGGATTAAGCCAATCTACTATTCTTCGATTAAGCAGCGAAAGCAACATTGTTTGTGCCAACTAAAAAAGTGCGAAAATAATATTTAACGAGCCTATCTTCAATGCTCGACTTGCTTACATTCCCACTGTCCTTGCAGTCAAATCCAGTCAGCCCCTGAAATCTATGAACCGGCGATTGCACTACAAAAACCGTGCAAACTATTTACGTCTTTGCTTATTTTTATTATTTTTTTTCGACTTCTTGGAATTTTTCTTTCCATTCGTTGATTTTTTCGATTGGTGTGCCAGAAGGTCATACATTGGATTTAGTTTTACCTTACCGGCATCCAACTCAATCAGTCCTCTGGAAAGCTCGGAAAGATGTCCAAAAATCACTCCATCCTGCACAGCACTCTTATTCCAAGCGATATAAGCCCTTTTCATCGCATTGGCAATAATTAATATCATCTCTTCCCGCTCCTGTCCTTCATCCATTAAGCCGACCGTCTTAATCATATTCTGGATGTTGGCGCCATACATTTTATACCTGATCCGGTTGTTGGGATAAGCCAACCTCTCCGGTTTGCTCATAATTTCCTGCAAAGAAGGTTTCCCAAACGGATAATCAATATCCAAATCCACTCCGGACATTAGATAAAGATGGTCCCAGAGCTTATTCTGATACAGCTTGACATCCTGTTCCTGGACGGTAATACGTCCCATTATTTTTACTATCAATTTTGCAAACTCCGTGCGCTTGTTCCGGTCTTCTATCGTTACCAGAAAATCAATCATTTTCTGAATATTGCGTCCGTATTCGCTTATGACAAGTTTCTTGCGCTGGGTATTATATTCCAAATCATACTTAAAATCACTCATATCAATTCAATATATTCTTATTATCCGGCAGGACAATTATTTTTCTCGCAAAAGTAGTATTTTTTTTCATTCTATTCAGATTATTTATTAATTTTGAACTTTTGTAATATTCACGTAATTCTTTAGG
>WFZU01000293.1 GCA_015489405.1 Bacteroidales bacterium | reverse complement strand
TAGCCGGATTGCTCGAACTGTCAAATGATTTTGTGAAAAAGACCTTGCAGGAAGCAAAATTGATAGAATAAGTGTGGCGTAAGACAAACTTATTCTTGATGTTGTTCTGAGAGAGGCAAATATTTTTTTCTCAAATTTATTCTATTGCGGCAACAAAAATACGCAAAAATCTGCTTAAAAACGGAGGAGGAAGTGTTTTAGTTGCTTCTTTTTGTTTATCCGTCCGGCATAGGAGGGGAGTTTATTCCGGAAAATTAGTTTATCCACCGGATATATTTTCGCAACCCTGTTTATTATTCATTTGATAATCAATAGTTATAATTGTGCATACTAAAGACTTAGCTGTCCAAGTGAAATTTTTTTCAAAAAAGACAAAAAATATTTGGTCGTTTAGAAATTAGGACTACTTTTGCAGCCGTATTGATTCCGTAGCTCAGCCGGTAGAGCAACGGCCTTTTAAGCCGTGGGTCCTGGGTTCGAATCCCAGCGGGATCACTGCAAAACAAGCAAAATCACCGGATATTATTCCGGTGATTTTTTTTATACCCTCTCTTGGCTCTCTCTTTTATTATCTTGATTGTTTTATGAAGGAAACAACGCTCTGTTTTTTATCTTTTACATATTGCTTTTTTTGTATCTGTTTTATAATCAAAGGAATAGAATGTATCTTTTTGTAATGAATATTCACTACCTTTGCATCCGGATAGTATAACAAATACACATGAGGAAAATTTTTCTTTTCACGCTTTTTGCGCTCTCTTTTACTTTCCACGCGACAGGACAGGAGAATGAAGTAAACGATATGCAATCCTTGAAGGGCTTAAGTCTGGATATTGGTTCGGGAATCTACGGAATGAAAATGCGGGATGAACTTTTTTCGCCTCTTATCTACCGGGGGTTCTCTTTTGCTGTTCCGCAATTGAAATTGCAGTGGCGGGGCAAAAAGATTCAATTGTTCTCCAATCTCATTACCCGTTTGGGGATCTTGGATCAAAATGTAAAAAGTGATTGGATTCGCACTCCGGAAATACTTTATGGGTGGAACTCGGATGTGGGCTTCCTCTATAATGTTAAGCAATGGAAGCCGGGAAAAAGAAATCTATGGTTGGGACTCAACACTACTTTGAAGTGGGATATCTTGATGAACTCACGTATGGGAAACTCCGCTCTGAATTACAATTTTATCCTGGGGAGCAGCATCTTGGGACGCTTGGAATTTCCTTTCGGCTGGAAAGCCAAGGACCTTTCCATATTAAATGTGATTCACCTGCATCGAAAATCCCGTAGATTGCTTTTGGCTTGGCAGTTGGAATATCCTTTGGCGGGTTTGTTGGTTCGTCCGTCATTTGACGGAATAATGTACCCTGCTTTCGACAATCCGGACAATGGCAGTTTTTGGGATGAGGAAAACATAAACGGATATATCCTCAACCCCTTATACATTCGTTCGCAAACGGAATTATCCTATATTCTGAAAAATAGGAACCGCCTGAAGATTACCTACCATTGGAATTATTTTCATGTTAAGAAATATGATCTTTCGGACACTTTTATTTCTTACGGCTTGTTGTTTAGTTTTGTGTTTGCTTTTTAGTGAAAACCTATAAATATTATGTTTGAAAGATGAAAAAGTCTAAAATATCATTCCGTATGAGAGTCATACAATTCATATTACTATCGGGGATTTTCTTTTTCTCCTCTTGCAGCAAATTGTTAATCAAAGATGAAAAAGAGAGCACGGCTACACAAAATTTTGAGTCTCTATGGAAGACTGCCGACATACATTATTCTTATTTTGAGGAAAAAAATATTGATTGGGATGCGCAGAAAGGTTTTTACGGGCAATATGTTTATGACGGTATGCCGGATGACAAGCTGTTTGAAGTTTTGGCAAATATGTTGAATGTTTTGCGGGACGGACATGTCAATTTGATCGCTCCCTTTAACGTCTCTCGTTACCCTATTGGGGCGTATTCTCCGGAAAATTTTAATTACCGGCTACTTAAAGATAACTATATCGGCTGGGATTATGAAATTACCGGCGGATTGGCACACACGAAACTCTATCGGGACGGCGTATATATTGCCTATCTCCGCTATCCGAGCTTTTCAAATATGTTGAGCAAGGCGGATTTGAATTATGTTTTCGGAAAAATGAAACATACCAAGGGCATGATTATTGACCTCCGGTCTAATGGGGGAGGGGTGGTGAGCAATGTTTACACCTTGGGTTCATATCTGGCTGATAAAGAACGGAAAGTATATACAATGTATGACAAAACCGGTCCCGGTCACCATGATTTCGGTCGTGTCGTTGAAGTGAAAATAGCTCCTTCCGACACCTTAAATTATACGCAAAATGTGATGATATTGACCAACCGCACTTGTTTTAGTGCGACTTCTTTTTTCTGTACGGCGATGAAAGCCTTTCCACATGTCTTGTTGGTAGGAGATACCACCGGTGGTGGAATGGGTGCCCCCGGCTATTTCGAATTGCCCAACGGTTGGACCTACCGGATGTCGGTTACCAAGACCCTTGCCGCAGACGGTTCTAATTATGAAATGGGCGTTCCTCCCGACATTCCCGTGGTAATGAATCCGGAACACGAATCTGCCGGTATAGATGATATTATGGAAACAGCTATTAATGAGATTTTAAACTATAAAAAATGATGCCAGGGAAAATTATTAAGTTGCTTCTTTCCACCTTCCTTTTACTGCTGTTTTCGGGGCATTCGTTTGCACAAAGTGAAGAGGAAGATATCTTTTTTTATTTGGAAAAACAAAATGATACGGTAGGAGAATACGTACATTCACATAACCCGCTTATAGCGAGCAGGTTCTCGCTTTCCGAGATGGTTTATGGCTATCGTTTGATGCCGGAGAAGCGACTCCTTTTCCTGCAATTGCGGAAACTCTCAAGAGATGAATTTTACCGGAACCGCGGTTATATTATGGTGTTTGATTTGGAAGCCGGATTGGGGCGTTGGATACGTAAGATTGATTATACCCGCTCCACGATGGCGCTGTCAGAGGAACACATCATCAAGAGAAGGCGTTTTGATGCTTATGATTTTACTCCTAAGTATGGGAAAATTCGTTGGCATCTCAAAAATGCCTTAGCTTTTTTGGACTTTCAAAACGGATTGGGATTAGAGAGAAAAGGGAATAAATTGCAGGCAATTGATTTGTTAGACCAACGCATTTTGTGGAAACGGAGAGTGCCGGAGAGCGATGAATCCGGACAACTTTTCCCTTGGAATGACAACAGTGTGCTGTTGTATTCCGGCGGATTCTATAAGATGCGTCTCACAGACGGGAAAGGATGGGAGTTGAAACAAAAAATGAAATTTCCGCAACTCCCGGAAGACTTTTTTGTGTTCTCTTCAGAAAAGAATTTGCTTCCCAAAAAAGACTTGCAAGCTATGGTTAGGGATGATTCCTTGTTCTTTTTTGTTACGGGCAGAGAGTTGGTAGCGGTTTCGGATCGCGGGAAATTGCATTGGAAAAAATCTTTTCCGAAGGGAAAGACCGGTTATGTTTTTTCAATCCTGAAAAAGGGAGATTCCGTCACGGTCATCAATTTCTACGACCGGAGAAATACAAAATCTTCCGCTCCCTTTATTGCCATTTACAGGGAAAGTACCGGAGATGAAATATTTTTCAAAAGCTTTGCTCCGGAGGAGAAATTATTGGATGTAGATTGGAGAGGAGATACGCTCTATTGTCTGTTTGATGATAAAGTCGCAGGCTATATTCTCTCGCAAGAGGATGAAGCCTTTTCGTCTCAATTGCCTGTGTATGAAGATAATAAGCCGGTCTCTTTCACGGATAATGCGACTTATCGTCTTACCGGCTCCGCTTGGCAAAAACAATCCGGAAATTCCCTGTTGAAAGTCCTTTTTGAAAATGCCAAGGTATGGGTTTTGGATACCCGCTTGAATCCGCTCGAAGAACAAGATAATATCGCTTTAAGGCTTCGTTCCAATGAGCTTATGGATTTGCTGTTATATAAAGACAGCTATTTTTTGTTAAATAAGGATGCGCAGGCAATAGCCCAAGTAAACCTGCTGTTTCCCGCAGAATTATTGGGCAATAAATTAATCTTGATGCGACAATCCTTTTTATATATCATGGAGGTTTATGTCGGGGACAAACCCTGATTTTCTTTTCCGCTTGCCGGTAAGAAGCGTCGTTATCATTGTTCCGCAATATCCCGGATATTTCAGCAAAATAAATGAAATCCCCGCTGTCAGCAGTATCATAACTACCGGAATAAATAGAGTCTATTTATAAAGTCAAGAGTCTGAGCTAAAATGTTCAAGAACAAGGCTTGCGAAATACTCAAAATCAAGGAGTTGACTTTTGTCAATGAAGTTTTGAGTATGAGCGTAACGCTTTATTGGACATTATAGACAGACACTAAATAGTGTCTGTCCATAAAGTCAAGAGCTTGAGCTAGAATGTTCGAATTCAAGGCTTGTGAAGTTCTGAAAGCAAAGGAGTTGACTTTTGTCAATGACTGTCGTGAGTATGAGCGTAACGCAGAATTCGGACATTATAGACAAGCTCTAAATATAATGTCCAAAAGATAAACTTAATATTGGATGATCCAGGCATCCTTGACATGTTTGCGAAATTCTTTAAGTGCCTTGTTGGCTAATTTCCGGTTTGCATAACTCCCTACGATAACCCGGAACCGCTTTTTGGTTGCAATAATACGCAGCCCGTGCAGGTGCAACGCATGCAATTTTTTTAATTTCTCTTCGATTCCTTTTTTGCTTTCGTCGGAAGCGAGCACTATATGAAATTTGTGGTCTGCCTTTGACAGAAACAGGTTGTCCTTCATCCCTTCGGGTAAAACAAAGGGGATTTGCTTGCCGGATTGGCAGACCGGAGTAAGTGTGTCGCTATCCGGTGCTTCGCCAAGCCATAATGAGATATAATTTTCGTCAATTGCCAATCCGATTGCCACCCAGTGAAGATCACGATACCTGCCTTCTCCAAGCAACATATCTTTGGATATTTTTTCCGTTTTCCAAAAACGCAAGGCAGTTTCCGGTTCTGCCCTGTGGTCATCATAATAGAGCAATTCATATCCCCAATCCGGATAGGAGGTGAGATACAAGGGTTTGTTTCGCGAACAATCCAAAGACGACTTCCCGGAGGCAATGCAACAGCTATCTCCGGAATTGCCGTATGACCAACTGTATGGGCTGCATTGTCCGGTGTCCGGGTGATGGCTTATGATATCCGTGAGATGTGCTCTTGCTACGACGGATAGATTTTTGGAAAGTCCCAAAGGGTATTTGCCCATTATTTTGCGATAAGCATTGATAGATTCAAACAGATTTGCTTCATCTTGCGAAATACAAAAAGAGCTTTCGGATTGCCCGGAAAGAACGGCAGCAAACAACATGACAAATCCGGATATCAATACCAATTTCCTCATAGAGATTGTTTTTTGCAAAAATAGTGTTTTTTTTCTGATGAGAAAGGGAAAAAGTATTTTTGCCGGAAATGATGAGCGATAATAAGTTGTTTTGTATTTCGTATATGTT
>WFZU01000292.1 GCA_015489405.1 Bacteroidales bacterium | reverse complement strand
CCGCTTGCATAGGGTTTAACCGGAACCGGATTGCAAGTGTTAAACGCATTGTTAATCAAGTATATACAAGTGAACATTAGACAAGGAAACGGAAATATTAAGAAAGATTCGCTATCTTTTCCAAATGTTTCCGGAAATTTGACAAGGACGAATTTTTATTTTCATCAATGAAATGAACGCAAAAAGTACGCATATTAAAAATACTTTTTTCTTCAATCGCCCAATACACTCAGGCTCCCTCTGAAAATCTTTTTGATGCCGTTGTCATATTGTACCGTCAACACCCAGAAGTAGGTGCCGTCGGCAACTTTTCGCCCGAAGCGGTCGGTACCGTCCCAGCCTCCGGGGAAATTGCTTGATTCCCATATTTTTTCGCCCCAGCGGTTAAACACGATTATGGTGTGTTGATGAATATTGCCCCATTTTTCAGAAGGTCTGAAAATATCATTGTGTCCGTCCCCGTTGGGAGTAATTACGTTGGGCACTTCCGGCAATCCGGTTTCGACAATAACCGTATCACTATTGAAACAATTCCCGTCAAAAACTTTCACGAAATAAACGCTGTCGTGTAAGGCATCCTCAAATGACACCAAAAAGCTTGACCGGGTGCTTCCGTCTTGCCATTGATAGGATACAAAACCTTCCCCGGCATCCAGTAATACGGACGAATTTTCGTCATACAGAAATTGATTTTCTCCTAAATCCACTTCCGGCAGGGGAAATACTATGACTTGCGCCGTGTCATAGGCATACCCGCATTGATTTCCTACTTTAACCACATATGTCCCCGGCTCGGAGACATTCAATTCGTTGCTGCCGGCTTCATCATTCCAAAAATATTCATAGCTTGGGTCTGCCGCCACTTGGAGAGTCAGCGTATCTCCCTCGCAAATATTGCCTCCTTCGATGTCCGCTTCGGCAATGGGAATTGAGGAAATATGAATTGAATCCGAAGAACTGCATTCAATATTATCAATACCGGCATTCAATACGTAGGTGCCGGCTTGATGAATCATCAGACTGCTTGTCGTGTCGATAATCTCCGAAGAATTGCCCAAGGTCCACTCGAAATAATCATAATCACTACCGGCGCTCACAAGGATGCTGTCTCCTTCACAGATACTTGTATCGGGTGGTAACTGTACTTTCTGTCCAACCCGTACAAAGACTTCATCGCTTCCTTCACAAAGATCGGTGGTTGTTACCGTAACGGAATAATAGCCGGTCTCAAAAACCTGAAATACCGGTGCCATACTTCCGTCCTGCCAAACAACGACAGGATAATTGCCGGGATTTAATATATATTCCTGGTCGTAGCATATCGTAGTATCCGGTCCCAGATCAGGAGTTACTTCATCAAAATAGCTGATGGTAACTTCGTCCGAAGCCCAACCGCATCCCCCCAGAACATTAACGGAATAGGTCCCCGCTTGTGTTACCGTATAGGTCGCTGCATTGCTTCCGTCTTGCCACTCATATTCATTGTAGTTGCCCGGGGACAAGATGTATGGTGTTCCGTAACAGAGGGTCGTGTCCGGTCCGAGATCAACGGTGGTTTCATCCTCAAAACTGACTTCAATGGTATCGGATGCCGTGCAACCCGTGGCACTCACCACATTCACCCAATATTCACCACTTTCGGCGACTTCCAAATTTTGTCCGGTGGAGCCGTCTTGCCACAGATAAGAGTCCATTCCGGGAGGGGCTGTCAAGAGCAATGTTTCCCCTGCACAAAGAATTGTATCATTGCCGAGGTTTAACTCAATGGCAGGGTAAAAGCTTACATTTATTTCTTGAGTGGCACTGCACCCGGCAGCATTCGTTACTTGTACCCAATAGGTTCCGGCTTGGGTAACGTTGAGCGTCTGTCCGGTCGAACCGTCATTCCAGAGGTAACTTGAAAATCCGGCTCCGGCATCCAAAACGACCTCTTCGCCTCCGCAGACCGTAGTGTCGGACAGGTCGATGACGGGCGCCGGGCTGATATCTACCAAAATAGAATCCGTAATGCTTGTGCCGCAGGAATCCGAGATAGCAACGTAATACATCGTAGTCTCTTCGGGCGTAATCGTAATAGTCGCCGTAGTGTCGCCCTCTTCTCCGGGATTCCACAGATATTGATAGGGTTGTAATCCGCCGTTCACTGCCACGTTCAATTCCAACTCTTGTCCTTCGCAGACACTCACTTCATCGAGCATTTCGCTGGTCAAATCAATGTAGTCCTCGACGGTAACCGTGATAGAATCGGAAGCCGAACAGCCGTAAGCATCCACCACATTGACCCAATAGTTTCCACTTTCCACCACTTGATATATGGAGTCCGTATTGCCATCTTGCCACAAATAGTCTGCATACCCTCCGCCGGGTCCTATGGGGAAATATCCTCCCGGACAAAAAGCGACTGTCGTATCATTTCCCAAGTCAATTTTCGGGGTGGGTTGAATCACGATATTGTCAATCAGCATATGTCCGAAATATTGTGGCATTTGGACATAATACACTTCCATCACCAGTTCCGTAATCTCAAATTCGGGTTGCACCAAAAAGGTATGCGTAACCCATTCCAAGTCGGAAATGGGTCCGGATTCCCAAAGGAGATGTTCTTTGTTGCAACTTTGTTGCTCTCCGTATATCTTCAAGGTAACGGGATTGTTGAGTGAAATTCCGTTGAAGCCCGTATTCGGGTCAAAACGCAAATCTATGGAAAAGAGATAGCAGGTATCGGTAGAGAGTGGCGTAACAAAACTCACGTGGACATCTTCCCAGGTATTGGCATTGGAAACTCCCGGTCCCCGGGTAATCATCCCCAAATATGTATTTCCGTCGGAAGCCGGTCCGTAACACCCCCACCAGCCGGGTTGTGTGTCCGGTGTACTTTCAGGGTCACAAATATCCCAGGGTGGAGGTGGAACAAAATGGGTAGGGGTTCCTTCGAATGAAGGATTTGCCAGATACTGACTCTTTCCCGCGTAGGAAATGACTATCAAGAAAAACAGTAGTGTATAAAAACGCATAACTTTATTTTATGCCGCAAAAGTAATATTTTTTTTACAAAGTTCATTCCGGCGAAGGAATTATTTGTACATTTGCCCCCTTTATGGATAACGAAATAATATGAAGATATTAGCTAATAGAATAATGAGGATGTGCCCCTCGGCGACTTTGGCGATGTCCGAGAAGAGTGCACAATTGCGCAGTCAGGGTATTGATGTTATCAATCTTAGTGTAGGAGAACCTGATTTTTCCACGCCTTCGGCTATCAAGGAGGCAGGAATACAAGCCATTATGGATAATAAAACCCATTATACGCCGGTGGCGGGTATCCCCGAATTGCGGAAAGCTATTGCCGATAAACTAAAACGCGAGGACGGGCTCTACTGTGAGCCGGAAAATATTGTCGTATCCAACGGCGCCAAACATTCTCTGGCAAACGTGATGATGACCATTCTCGAAGAGGGAGACGAAGTCTTAATCCCCTCGCCGTATTGGGTCTCCTATCCCGAATTGGCAAAATTGTCCGACGGGACTCCCAAATTTATTCATTGTGGTATCGAAACGGATTTTAAAATGACTCCGGAACAGCTGGAAGCGAATATTAGTCCAAAAACTAAATTGCTGATTTTCAATTCTCCAAGCAATCCTACGGGAATGCTGTATAATAGGGAAGAACTTGCTGCTTTGGCGGAAGTTATCGCCCGTTATCCTCAGCTTTATGTAGTTTCCGATGAAATCTATGAATATCTGGTTTACGAAGGCAAGCACGAGAGTTTGGGCTCTTTCAAAAATATTTATGACCGCGTTATTATTGTGAACGGTGTTTCCAAAGGCTTTGCCATGACCGGTTGGCGTATCGGTTATATCGCTGCCCCGGTGGAAATTGCCAAGGCTTGTACCAAATTGCAAGGGCAATACACTTCCGGACCCAACTCCATTGCTCAATGGGCTTCTTTGAAAGCTATCGGCGACCCGGACAGCACGAAGGAAGAACTCGCTATCATGCACGAGGCGTTCAAAAACAGGAGAGACTATATGATGAAAAGACTCAACAATATGGAAGGCGTGGAAGCCCGTTTGCCCAATGGTGCATTCTATATTTTCCCGGATGTAAAATATTTCTTTGGAAAATCTTATGGGGACGTAAACATCAAAGATGACAAAGATTTGGCAATGTATCTGCTCAATGAGGCACACGTGGCGATCGTGCCGGGAAGTGCTTTCGGAAATGCCGATTGTGTACGTATTTCTTACGCTGCGCGAATGGAAAAGATTGAAGATGCTATGGATCAAATAGAGAAGGCGCTTGCTCAACTCCATTAAAATTTTTGGCAGGAAATTATTTTTGTTGATGTAAACCCTGATGAAAAAAGAGAAGTATATCGAAATTATCAACCGGTTTTCCAATCTCCATGCCTTGGTGATAGGGGATGTGATGTTAGATGCCTATGTGTGGGGAAAAGTTGATCGTTTGTCTCCCGAGGCTCCGGTGCCCGTAGTAGCGGTTTCCAAGAGGGAAAGCCGCCTCGGAGGAGCTGCCAATGTTGCATTAAACTTCAAGTCTTTGGGTGCCAAAGTCAGTTTATGTTCGGTTACCGGCGATGACGAAAGGGGCAAGGAATTGCACAAATTGCTTTTCCGGGAAGAGATTCCCACGGATCATATTATTCTTGACAAGGAACGCATCACAACCACCAAATTCCGGATTATCGGAAATAATACGCAATTGCTACGCGTGGACGAGGAGACCGAAGTCCCTTTGAGTGCTGCCACCTCCAAACGTTTCCTTGGAAAAGTAGCCAACATTCTTGCGACGGAAAAAGTGGATGTCCTGCTCTTTCAAGATTATGACAAGGGGCTTTTGAATGAGGAGAATATAGACGAAATACTCCGCTTGGCAGCGAAATACCATATTCCGGTAGCCGTAGATCCCAAAAAGAAAAATTTCTTTGCATATCAACGGGTAAATTTATTCAAACCCAATCTTAAAGAGTTGAGTGACAGCCTGAATGTAACGATAGACAAGGAAGACAGACCGGCGTTGAAAAGGTATGCTCAACAATTGAAAGAGCGGATACAACCGGAAATGTTGCTATTGACCTTGTCCGAGAAAGGTATTTATCTGAATTACCCCGGCGGGGAATTGTTCGCTCCGGCAATGGTCCGGCAAGTGGCGGATGTTTCCGGTGCCGGCGATACGCTCATCAGTGTGGCTGCTCTCTGTTTGGCGCTGAACGTGGAACCGGAAAGTATGGCGAAAATAGCCAATATAGCCGGCGGATTGGTGTGCGAAGAAATCGGTGTTGTTCCCGTCTCGCGTGAAAAAATGAAACATAGAATAAAACAATTAGCCATCTACTCATGAAAAGAATTGTCTCCTACATAAGACATCATCTTAATGAGATTGGGAAAGGACTTTTGTTCTTCCTTACCCTTATTCTTTTGCTTTTTATTTTTCCCGACAATCTGAAATTCAAATACGAATTTCAACAAGGAAAACCCTGGATGTACAATGACCTTATTGCGCCGTTTGACTTTGCGGTTGCCAAGACGGAAGAACAACTCAAAGCGGAAAAAAATGCGGCTCTCCAAAAATTGATACCCTACTTTGAATATGACGCCTCCGTGGATTCCTCTATCCAACACCGTTTGAAACGTAATCTAAGCCAACTGTTTTCCAAACGCTATGCTTCCGTGGATTCGGGTGCTGTCTTCCGGAAACATTTTTCGATACTCTCAGCTTTGCTGCATCCGGTGCTGAAAACCGGTATCATAGACGGGAAGAATCAAGAGAAATATCCGGCTGTTTACGTGTTGAAGAAGAATGTCGCGACCAAAATCAACCCGCGGCAACTCTATACCGTCAAGACGGCAAAATCAAAAATCCTGCGGAGTATAGCCGCTTCGAGGAGACTCAGGGATAAAGAACTGTGCATACAAGCGATGCAAGATGTATTGAGACCGAATGTGGTACTTGACAAGAAAAAAACCGCTTTGGCAGTAGAAAATTTGATGAATGCGATTTCCCCTTTTGCCGGAATGATACAAAAAGGGGAACGGATTATCTCCAAAGGCGAGTTGGTGAGCGAGAATAAATATTTGATACTGCGTTCACTGAAAAATGAATATGCCGTAGTATATGGGAAAAAAACTTCGGGTTTGGGCTTGAGACTGGGGCAATTTATATTGATTTTCATTGCGTTGGGGACGCTTTTTGCCTTTTTGGTTTTGATCAAGCACAATATCTTTGAAGATGCCAAAAAAGTGGCATTGATACTCATATTATTATTGCTCATGGTAGGAAGCACGAGTGCCGTTATCCGGTATAACGCTGCCTATTTGTATATCTTGCCGGTCGCCCTCTTCCCGCTGCTCCTGCGTGTGTTTTTCGATGTCCGCTTAGCTATTTTTGTGTTCTTCACGAGCCTCTTGCTGGCAAGCTTTTTAGTGCCCAACAGTTTTGAGTTTGTCTTCCTTCAATTTTTTGCCGGTATCACCGGAATATTGAGTGTCTTGAAACTTTCCAAACGTTCGCAATTTTATTTTTCGGCGGCATTGATATTTGCTACTTATGTCTTGATATACATAGGTTTGACCCTCATAGAGGAAGGGAATATTAATGATCTCCACTACGGACATCTGCTCTATTTTGCCATTAGCAGCGCACTGACCCTGTTTGCATATCCGCTTATTTTTGCCATTGAGAAACTCTTTGGTTTTGTAACCGATATCACCTTGATGGAATTGTCCAACACCAACAATCCGTTGTTGCGTGAATTGGCAATCAAAGCGCCGGGCACTTTTCAACATAGTATGCAGGTGGGCAATCTGGCGGAAGAAGCAATCTATGAAATCGGTGGCAATCCTTTATTGGTCCGTACGGGGGCTATGTATCACGATATCGGCAAAATGTTTGACCCGCAGTTTTTTATCGAAAATCAATCTACGGGAATCAATCCTCATGAGGAATTGGAACCGGAAGAAAGTGCCCAAATCATTGTCGGACACGTGCTGGACGGGATTCAGTTGGCAAAAAAACATAAACTTCCCCCTCAACTCATAGACTTCATTCGCACACATCACGGCACCCAACGAGTGGAATATTTTTGGATAAAAGCCCAAAAAGAAAATCCGTTTGAAGAATTAGACCAGGACGATTATACCTATCCGGGACCAGCCCCCTTCTCCAAAGAAACCGCCGTGCTGATGATGGCGGACAGCATCGAAGCAGCTTCCCGTTCCATTGATGAACCGGACGAAGAAAAACTAAACCGGTTGATAGACCGCATTATTGCGAAGCAAATGCAAAATCATCAATTTGACAATGCCAATATCACCTTGAAGGAAATATCGAGGATAAAGAAAGTATTCCGGAAAAAACTGACAAGCATCTATCATGTGCGTATAAAATATCCGGGACAAGCCTGAGGTAATGAATGGAAACTTAATTTCAAAATATATGCGATATGGAATATGAAATATTACAATTAGATGTCCGGGAAGGCATTGGACTGATTACCATCAGCCGTCCCAAAGCGATGAATGCGTTAAACACCCGTTTCTTTGAGGAAATGGATCAGATGTTGGAAGATATTCACGCCAATGATGCCGTGAAAGTAGTGGTAATCACCGGTGAAGGGAAAGCTTTTGTAGCCGGAGCGGATATTGCCGAGATGGTGAACAAAAATGAGACCCAAGGACGGGAATTTTCTATGCGCGGACAACAAACTTTTCGCAGTATGGAACAACTTCCCAAACCTGTCATTGCAGCCGTGAACGGCTTTGCCTTGGGGGGAGGAATGGAACTGGCAATGGCTTGCGACTTCCGTTTTGCTTCCAATAAGGCTAAATTCGGACAGCCCGAAGTCAATCTCGGTTTGATTCCCGGCTTCGCCGGAACACAGCGGCTTCCCCGTCTGGCAGGGCTGGGTAATGCACTTATGTTGTTGATGAGTGGCGAAATGATCAATGCGGAAGAAGCCTTTCGTATGGGATTGGTACAAAAAGTTTTTGAGGCGGATGAGTTGCTTGATAAAACCATGGAATTTGCCCGCTTGATTGCCGGCAAAGGTCCGTTGGCGGTACAGAAAGTCAAAGATGTTACCCGCAGTGGCTACAATATGGATTTTGACAGCGGCAGCGAATACGAAGCCGACCAATTCGGCAGCCTTTTCGGCGAAGGAAAAGAAGGAAAAGAAGGAATGTCCGCCTTCCTCGAAAAACGCAAACCGGAGTGGTAAGCCGGAGTTTGCGGAAGATTGGGAATTGTTTTTTATGACCGGAATTCATAGTGTTTGTCCATAAGGTCAAGCATCCGGGGTGGAATGTTCAACAACAAGGTTTGCGAAATGCTCAAAACCAGGGAGTTGACTTCTGTCAATGCGATGCATTGAGCTTGTCGAAATGAAGTCTTGGGTATGAGCGTAACGCTTTATTGGACATTACAGCCTCTCCTTAGTACTCTAAAAAATATTTTACATACTCATTCTTAGCGTTCTTTATTTGCTCTACGCTGCCTGCTTCCTGCACTTTTCCATCCGCTAATACCACTATATTGTCGGCTATTGCGAATGCTTCTCTGTGGTCGTGAGTTACATATATGATGGTCAGGTCATTTCCGGAAAAGCGGGATTGTTTGAGATTTTTTATGAGGTCTATTATTTTTCGTTTCCGTTTTACGTCGAGACCGGAAAGCGGTTCGTCCATTAATAAGATTTCCGGTTTTAGTACCATGGAGCGCGCGAGGGCTACTAATTGCTTTTGCCCGCCCGAGAGTTGATGAGGGTATTTCTCTGCAAATTCTTGTAAGCCAAAGGTATGTAATGCTTCAAATACCGTATCTTTAATATGTTTTTCTTTTCGTGCTTCCAAGCCGAAGGCGATATTTTTATAAACCGTAAAATGAGGCCAGAGGGCTAAATCCTGAAAAATGAAACCGGTATTTCGCCGGTGAGGCGGAACAAGAATGCTATGATTTTGTGTAACGGTCTTATTTCCGATAATGATTTCTCCCGCTTGCGGAATTTCCAAGCCTGCAATAAGACGCAATAAGGTCGTTTTCCCGCATCCCGAGTCCCCCAGCAAGCAGCTTATTTGATTGGCTTGAAAGCCCAATATAAGGTCTTGAAATACAGTTTTTTCTTTATAAGAATGTTGTATGTTGTTAAGTTTTATGTAGGGCATAACGGTATTTTTTTGTAAAGGGTTTCATCATAAAATAAAATGCGGTAATTATTAGCAATGTAATGGAAAGCACAATCATAGTCATGGCACTGACGAGGGATTGGGGAGCATTTGCCATTATGGTAAAAACTTTTACGGGCATCATCTCGGTGCCGGGCGGATAAAGCATAATGCTTGTTCCGAGTTCGCCGAGACTAAAAATAAAACTGATGACAAAAGCGGCAAACAGACTTTGCATGATCAGAGGGATAAGAATCTTTCGCTTCCGCATAGATGAAGAGATGCCTGCAATTTGCGCAGCTTCATCGAATGAATTGGGAATTTGTTTGATAGCATTTCCGGTTAACTTTGCCGCGATAAATGAGAATTTTCCGGTATAACCGATGAGCAAAATGGCATAACTTGAATAAATAAACCGGAAAACAGGATGATTGTAAAATTGGATTAAGCTAATTCCATACACGGTGGAAGGAATGGCAAACATAATCAGCAATAAGAAATTAATAACTTTTCCCTGCCGGGAATGGGATTGGTAGTATGCGGCGCTAAAGCCGGTCAAAACAATAAGGACAGCCCCGGCAAATGCCAGCCCAATAGAGGTAACAAAAGCCGGAACTAACAATTCAAACGCCTGGATAAATCGTGTTGTCCCGTCTGCAAATGACTGTACAAAAAGGGTAGTAAACGGAACAAGTACGGAAAGGGAAAACCAACCCGGCAAAAACAGAAGCCCTAATATCTTCCCTTTTTTCATATCGTAACAGCTATTGCCCGCCCCTTTGCTGCCCATTGAGAGGAATGGAGCATCGGCAATATATCTTTTCTCCGAAAACAAAAGCAAAATACATATCAGTATCAATAAGGTTGATTGCAGCATAGCAAGAGAATGATTGTAGAATGCGGAAAATTGGGTAAATATCTCTGTGGTAAAAACGTTTACCCCGAGAAATGCCGGAACGGAAAATTCCGAGATACTGAAAAGGAAAACCAAGACAAAAGAGGTAATTATTGCCGGTCTAATAAGAGGCAAAATGATTTTGAAAATCAAAGAGCGATAGTCGCTAATCAGCAGACAGGCGTCTTCCAATTGCGAATCAATGTTGGACAGCGCACTTCCTGTTATCAACATTGACAAGGGGGTGAAGACTGTGGTCAACACAAGTATTACTCCGAAGTATGAAGAAATAAGGCTTGTGTCATTAAAAAATACGAAAAAGGCATCCTTCCAGGCAACCGCAAGAATATACGGCGGGATGAATAAGGGGAGCAATAATGCGATTTTGAAAAAACTACGAAATCGAATATTTGTTTTGTAAAGCAAAAGGGCTAATCCGGTGCCGGTGATAGTCGAAAAAAGAGCAATGACGGAAGCAAGGATGATGCTTTTGGCTAAGAGAAAAAATAACTCTTTATCCAATAATCTCACATTATTTATAAACGAATCCTCTACAAAGAAGGTCTTCGCCAGCGTATAGATAAGCGGTGTTACCACGAAGAAAACGAAAGCCGTCATCGTGAGCACATATAGCGGGTGCCTTATTAATTTTCTGCCCATTCTTTCAGGTAATCTTGAATATCGTCTAATTTTTTTGAAGTTTTGTCGTAGTCTATCTTCATCGGAATGATATTGTCCAAGGACGGAATATTTGCGGGGACTTGTACGCCTTTGTGCAAAGGCATTTGCGCACAAGATTTTGCCAATTTGGCTTCCGTTTCCCCGCGTAACAGATAATCCATAAGCTTTTTGGCATTCTCCGGATGACCGGAATTTTTTATCAGGCTGAGCGTATTGGGCATGATCAAGCTGCCTATTCCTCCTTGGTCCAAAAAGACAAAACCTGTCTTGTCGTTCTCTTTCATCGCCTCAAAAGCATCGTCCGTATCGGTAAGCCCACAGGAAACTTCTCCGGAGACAACACGTTTTTTTACATCTCCGTTGCTGGTAGCGATTATCACATCATTATTTTTTAAATCCGTCAATAATTGTTTTGCCTTCACATCTCCCAAAGCGGAGAACAATGCTGCTATATGAAAGGTGGTGGTCCCGAACAATGGATTTGCAATCGCCACTTTCCCTTTGTACTTTTCTTTTGTCAAATCAAATATGGACAGCGGAATGCCGGTCTCTTTCATCAGATTTTTGTTGTATATCAAAACTCTTGCCCGGGCAGAAAACCCGGTCCAGTGATATTGAGGGTCCTTGAAAGCCGGATCAATATCCTTCGCCATTGCCGAGCGGTAGGGCTGCGTAATCCCTTTATTCTTTAAAATAATGCTTCGCATGGGATCCCCGCTCCAGAAGAGGTCGCATTGCGGATTATCTTTTTCGGCAATTAGGCGGTTCAGGACGCCGGTGGATTTGGTCTCTTCGGTGTCATAAACAGCTTTTACTTTGATGCCGGTCTCTTTTTCAAATTCTTTTAAAATGGGTTCTGAAAAAATTTGATCGACCGTTGTATAAACCACCACTACATTCGAACCGGTCTCGCAACTACCTGCCAGCAGGGCTATGAAAATTGCGATTATCAGGTGTATTTTGTTCATAATTTATCTTTTTTGCCGGTCTTCCGGATTGTGTGTCCTCAATAAAGCCCGGACATCACCAAACCCGGAAGCATGTTTAACAAATTTGCTGCAAAGCTAATCAAAAAATATTATACTTCCGCTTCCGGCAGGTTACGGAGTACGGGCATCAGTACATTCTCGACTTCTTCATAGGAATTGAGGGGCATCACCAAGGCTCTCAATTGGCTTGCTCCTTTGAAATCCGACAAATACATTTTAAAGAAACGTTTCATCAGGGCAAAACTCTTTATGCCTTGCCAATTTTCTTCAAAAAAACGGGCATGTTCCAAGAGGAGACGGATTCTTTGTTGCGGATTTGCCGGAGGTGCTTCCCGGGCAAAGAACCAAGGGTTTTTCAATATTCCCCTGCCAATCATCACACCGTCAACGCCGCTCTCCTCCATTCTGCGCAAGCCGGTAGCGATGTCGAAGACATCTCCGTTGCCGTGGATTACGA
This sequence comes from Bacteroidales bacterium, assembly GCA_015489405.1. Classification (GTDB taxonomy): domain Bacteria; phylum Bacteroidota; class Bacteroidia; order Bacteroidales; family S143-32; genus S143-32. The sequence goes on along the minus strand of WFZU01000292.1, from coordinate 4,768 downwards.
CCCCGGGAGCCAGCGCATTGCGTAGGGCTACGGCTTTTTTGATTTCATCCCAATTGGCTTCGCCCGAATAGAGCTGTTTTTGAATCCTGCCGTGAATACTGATCGCTGCCGGGCGGACTGCCAGCAAGGCTTCTATCCAGGCTTCGGTCTCCCATTGCCGCATCCCCAAACGCGTCTTTACGCTTACCGGCAGGCGGCTTCCCTCTTGCGTGGCTTGAATGATTTCTTGCGCTAAGGAAGGATTGAGAATCAGCGCCGAGCAGGCTCCGTTTTTGATAATCTTTTTCATCGGACAGCCCATGTTGATGTCTATCCCGTCAAAAGCATACTCTTCCGCAATGCGGCGGGATGCGCGGTAAAATTTTTCCGGGTCCGTACCCCATATCTGCGCTACGATGTTGATGTTTTTGGCATCCAGCAGGCTGCGTTCACGCGGATGAACCAGCAGGCGGTGTTTGACTTTTTCCCCGCCTTCGGGGTGTAGAAAGCCATCTACCGACAAAAATTCGCTCATGACCAATCGCAAATATCCGGAGCTTGCAAAACGAATGACAAAAGAGCGAAAGACGGTATCGGTAACGTCTTCCATCGGCGCCAAGGTGAAAGCCGGCTTGTTCATCTCCTGCCAGAAATTGGACGTAGCTTTTTCGGTCTTATGTGGTTGCGGATGTGCTGACATATGTGATTTGCTAAGCATTTTTTCTTTCCTAATGTGCTTCCAACCAGTTGTTTCCGAATTTCATATCCACGACCACCGGCACTTTCAAAGGCATTGCCTCGACCATACAACGCTCGACAATCTCCTTTACCTTTTCTTTCTCTTCGTTGAGGACATCCAATACCAATTCGTCGTGTACTTGCATAATCATTCTGCTTTTCAATTGCCGGGAGCGAATCTCGGCAAAGATGCGGTTCATCGCAATCTTAATCATATCCGCTGCCGAACCTTGCACCGGCGCATTGATAGCATTGCGTTCCGCAAAATTGCGGACAATGGAATTTCCCGAATTGATGTCTTTCAGATAGCGTCTTCGTCCCCAAAGTGTTTCGACATATCCGTGTTCACGGGCGAACTCGATGGACGCATCCATAAATTTCCGGATGCCGGGATATTTTTCAAAATATTGAGTCATAATCTCTTTGGCTTCCTTGCGGGAGATTTTCAGCCTTTCGGCTAATCCGAAAGCGGAGATGCCGTAGATGATGCCGAAGTTGACCATTTTTGCTTTGCTTCGTTGTTCTTTGGATACCTCCTCTTCACTCAGCCCGAAAACCCTTGCAGCGGTAGCCCTGTGGATGTCCAATCCTTGCCGGAAAGCCTCTATCATGTTGTGCTCACCGCTCATAGAGGCGAAGATGCGCAATTCGATCTGTGAATAGTCGGCTGCCAACAGCACACGGTCCTCTCCGGACGGGATAAAGGCTTTCCGGATTTCTCTGCCCCGTGCAGTACGGACGGGGATATTTTGCAGGTTGGGATTGTTGGAACTTAATCTTCCGGTCGCCGTAACCGTTTGATTATAAGAGGTATGTATCCTGTTGGTGCGTGGGTTGATGAGTTTGGGAAGGGCATCGAGATAGGTTGATTTGAGTTTGGCAAGTTCCCGGTATTCCAAAATCAACGGGATAACAGGATGCTTGTCCTCCAATTTTGCCAAGACTTCTTCTCCGGTGGAATATTGTTTGGTTTTCGTCAATTTGGGCTTGTCGGAGACCTTCAATTTTTCAAATAATATGTTGCCCAATTGTTTGGGCGAAGCAATGTTAAATTCTTCCCCGGCAAGACGGTGTATCTCTTGCTCGAGTTTGCGGATGTCTTGTCCGGCTTTGCCGGAAAGCTGCTCTAAGAAAGTCTCGTCGATACGTACGCCCGTATTTTCCATACTTGTCAAGACCGGAATCAAGGGGGTCTCAATCTCTTCAAAGACTTTTTTGACACCGTATTTTTCCAAATCCTTGGACAAGACTTCTTTTAGTTGCCAAGTCAAATCCGCATCTTCGCAGGCATAGTCCTTCAATTTTTCCACCTCCACGCTCCGGATATTTTTGACTTTGTCGTCCGGGGCAAAAAGTTCTTTGTAGCTGATAGTCTGATAATTGAGATAATGCATTGTCAGCGCATCCAAACTGTGTTTTGCCTCCGGTCTGATCAGATAGTGAGCGACCATCGTGTCAAAGATACGCCCGCGCACATCAATATCGTACCAATGCAAGACGTCCATATCGTATTTCAAGTTTTGTCCGACCTTTATAATGCCGGGATTTTCCAAGACCGGTTTCAGCTCTCTCAGGATGTTATATGCTTCATTATAATTTTCCGGCAAGTGGATATAATAGGCTTTCCGGGCTTCAAAAGCAAAAGATATACCCACCAACTCCGCCAGATTGGGATTGACATTCGTGGTCTCCGTGTCAAAACAAAATGCCGGCTGTGCTGCCAACAGACGTATCAATTCTTTGCGCTTTCCGGGAGTGTCAATAAGTTGGTAATCAGGATTTACCGTTTTCAGAGACAAAGTTGCGGACGAGTCTTTTGTATGCTTGCCTTCGTTCGTTTCCAACTTCAAGCGACTGTCTTTCTCCTTGAAAAAATCAAAATAGCGTTTCCCCAAACGGACAAATTCCATTTCTTCAAAAAAGTCTTTCAATGCCCCGTAATCGGGTGAGGAATATTTCAGGCGCTCCGCTTCAAAATCGATGGGTACATTCGTGATAATGGTAGCCAGGTCTTTGGATTGTAATCCCTGCTGTGCAAATTGAATGACATTTTCCTTCATTTTGCCTTTCAGCCGGCCGGCATTGGCAATCAGGTTTTCAATGCTTCCGTAGGTTTTGATGAGTTCTACCGCCCGTTTTTCGCCGATGCCGGGAATCCCCGGAATGTTGTCCACGGCATCCCCCCACAAACCGAGAATATCGATAAACTGTTCCGGACGTTGAAGTTGCCATTTTTCGCAGATTTCTTTGGGTCCGAGTATTTGCACCGGTTTCCCCATACGCGCAGGCTTGTACAAAAAGATGTGGTCGCTGACCAGCTGCCCGAAATCTTTGTCCGGCGTAACCATATACACCGTAAAGCCTTTTTCTTCCCCTTTTTTGGCTAAGGTGCCTATCACATCATCCGCCTCATATCCGTCCACTTCCAGCAGCGGAATACCCATATAGCGCAGAAAATCTTTTATCAGCGGAATGGACATAGCGATATCTTCGGGCATTTGTTCCCGCTTTGCCTTGTATTCCGCAAAGGCTTCGTGGCGCAGGGTGGGCACCTTGGTATCAAAAGCAACGCCCAGATAGCCGGGCTTTTCTTTGCGGAACAATTCGAGTACCGTATTGGCAAAGCCGAAAACCGCCGAAGTGTTTACGCCTTTGCTGTTGATACGGGGGTTGCGCGAGAATGCATAATATGCCCGGTAAATCAGTGCCATAGCGTCCAGCAAAAACAGTTTCTTTTCTTCTCCGGTATTTTTCATTTTTGTCATCTTTTTTGCATCCTTGTTTCACTCGCAAAGGTACGTTTATTTTTGTGCCGGAGCGAAAAAAAGTTTTGTATGCTAGCCTTCCGGGCGAGAAGTGAATTCTTCTTTGCGAAAATGGACTATTTTGTGAATGGTGAATTGTAAATGAATTGCGAATGAATAATTATTTTCTATTCCGCAGGACAGCGACCTCCGTTTTCCAATCTTGCGATATTTCGCCTGCGGTTATTTCTGCGTTCTTTTCCCCTGCACGTCCGTGCAGGGCTACAAAGATCTCACCCCTACGGAGTGGCGTTTTTCAATGGACAATGGAGAATTGAGAATTGAGAATTGCGGCTTCACCGCAAAATTTCCGTGGTTAAACCCTGTGTAACTCACCCCATTCATTGTATAATTGTACCATTGTATCATTGCACCATTGTATCATTGTATAATTGTATATTTGCGGCTCGCCGAAAAATCTCCCCTCCGTGATACTTTGTATTCTTCTGTGGTTAAACAAAAAGACACCCCCTTGCTCCTGCAGGCTCAGCACGTCTGTATGATATTACCGTATCTCACCGGAAAGGAATAAAAAAAGGGAATATCGCAGAACAATATTCCCTTTCTTTACAGATTCCGGACAAAAAGCCCGTCTATTCTTCGGAAGCCGTTTCTTCTTCTTCCTCTTCATCGTCCACGGCGACGACCGTAGCAGTACGGGAAGTTTGAATTGATACTACCGAAGTGCTCGGGTTGGTCAGGATTTTCATATCTTTGGTTTCAATATCTTTGACCTGATATGAATCGCCGATTTTCATTTTCGTAATATCTATATCGAGATAATCCGGCATATTTTCTACCAAGCCCTCGACATACAATTTCCGGGTTTTTACGTACAAAATACCTCCTTGCATCACCCCAATGGAAGAACCGTTGATACGGATTGGAATTTTGACTTTTACCGGCTTGCCGTCCAGTACTTCACGAAAATCTACATGAAGCACACGGTCTGTTACCGGATGAAACTGTACATCATACACGACACTGCGATAGCTTTTGCCGTCGATGTCCAAATTAAAGATAAATGATTCCGGAGATTTTAAGGTTTTCTCGAAAGCCTTTTCGTCGATGGAGAAATGGATTTGTTCGGGTCCACCGTATAATACGGCAGGGATACGTCCCTGTCTCCGGAGTTTTTTCGCATCTTTTTTCCCTACGTTCTCTCTCAGAGAACCGCTCATTGATACTGAATTCATACTTTTTTACTTTTTTTAAAATTATTAATTATCTAAACAGGCTCGTAATGG
>WFZU01000291.1 GCA_015489405.1 Bacteroidales bacterium | reverse complement strand
CCAACATACTTATAAATGCCGTCAAAAACAGCAAAAAGCCAATCAAGGTTATTTTCTTTTTGAGTGTCTCCTTTTCTTTTTCTTTTCTTTCGATAAGCAATTTTTGGGTTAATAATTTATTCTCTTCTTCTTTCTTTTTAGTTTCATATCGAATCATTAATTCATTAATCTCCGAATTATTGATTGCTTCCCTGAGGCTATCGCTGAAGGAGAAGTAGTCTTTTGAAAATTCGGTTGCTTTCCGGTAATCACCTATTTGTGAATAATAATTAACTCTACTAAAAAAATATAATTTTCTGGTTTCACTGCTTTTTTCGTTTTGCACCGGTTTTGCGATATCATCGAGGATTTCTTTAGCTTTTTGATAGTGTCCGCTGAGCGTATAAAGATCTGCCAAGCGACATTGGGCATTCAGATATTTGGTAAGGTTCTCTTTTTTGTAAAATTGGCTTGTCTTCCGGGCATAATAAATAGCTTTCTCATAATATTTGAGGTCGCGATAACTTTCACTTAAACTACTGTAAATAGCTATTTTATAATATTGATTGTCTGTCTTCTCCGCCAACTTCAGGGCTTTTTTGAGGTATATGATTGCATTTTTATTGTCTCCTACGCTACCGTAAAAAAACCCGAGATAGTCATAATATCTTATTTTATTGGGAATATCAACGGTATTATCCACATATTTCATCGCCTCCAAAAGTTTGGAAAGAGCTCTTTTAAAATTTTTTTCAAAATAATAAAAAACCGCATAATCCGAGGCAAGCCTAATTTGATTTGTGGAGGACAGTTTTCCGTTTAAACCCAGATTATTGAGCGTTGCACACGCTTCTTTCAATTCATTTTTGTCAAGATAAGATTCGGCGATGGTAAAGAGAGCATTCAAATATAAATCCGGACAATCCACAGAATCACAATACCGGATAGAATTCTTGGCATAATATATGGCTGTATCCAATTCATTTAACCTTGTCGCACAATAAGCAAGTTGTTTGTAGCATTGAGCTATTTGTGAGGAGTCTGCCCGGCTTACATAATATTGTAGAGCTTTGCGATAATAGTATTTACTCGAATCTATTTTTTCCGCTAACAAAGAATCGGCTTTTGCAAAATACGCTTCCCCGGCGGGAAAAGTACCGGGAGGAATGGTGTCAATTTTGTCTGCCCGCATTCCGGCAGGCAACAAGCATAGGACTAAAAATAAGAAAATACGTATCGTTTTACCAAACATATCACAAAGGTACAAAAATATTTCTAGCGATTTCCCGAAAAAAGACTTTTAGCCTCATATCCCTTTGATAAAATCTTCCAACTTTTCATTGTCTTCTTGTCCCAACTTCTCACGGATACTTTTCTTGTACCGGTAGATAGTTAACTTGGACTGCAAGGTGATTTGACACATTTCGGGAGTACTCAATCCCAATTTCATGAAGGCACATATCTTTTTCTCGGAATTGGTAAGACCGGGGAAACGTTCTTCCAAACGGGAAAAAAAGTCGGGATGCAACAATAAAAAGTTTTGTTCGAAAGTCCGCCAATTTTTTTCTTTTGAAATACTTTGCAATTTGGCAATGTTGGAAGTTATTTCTTGCTTCCCTTCTTTGTTGCAGTACGGGCGGAGAGATTTGAGGGAAGTGAAAAGAAACTCCGAAAGTTGGGATTGTTGAAGCAGGGATAGATTTGTGCTTTGAAGAATATCTTTCTGGGCTTGAAGCCTCGATTCGACGATTTCCTTCTCTTTCTGCAAAGAAATGTTTTTTTGATTTTCCAATTCTTTTTCCCACCGGAGGCGAATGATGTTTTCTTGCGTAAGCTTTCGTTTTTGCATCATATTATGTCGAAAAGACAGGAAAAGTATAACTGCCACTAAAAGAAGTAGAAAAGTTACTCCCCAGAAATAATAGGCAATAATCTTCTTTTGTCTTTCTTTTTCCCAATTGCTTTTCAGGATAATATTTTCTTTTTCCTTTTGCTGGGTTTCGTATTTGACATATAATTCGTCCAATTTGCTTTTGTTGTTTTTAGCATCGATACTGTCTTTGAGATTGACAAAACGCTTATAGGTAGCATAGGCTTTTGAGATATCGCCTTTATTTTCATAAAAAGAGGTCAAATAGTCCAAATATTGCATCTTGAAACTGACGATATTGGATGTGTCCACATAAGGTTTTAGCTTATCAAAATATTGTTTGGCTAAATCAAAACGTTTTTGTTCGGCAAAGCTATTGGCTTTAACCAATTGAAGATACGAACGGTAATACGGATTATCCATCTTGGAATAGATGGAAAAAGCCGAGTCGGCATACTTCTCCGCCGTATTATATTCCCCTTTGGAATTAAAGATTGAAAAAAGATTTGTCATACAAATCGCTTTGCTGACAGGATTGCCTAATGAGTCATAAAGTCCGGCACATTTACGGAAATAGTAGATCGCCGAATCGTAGCTATTCTCCAACATATATTGGGCGGCCAAGCCCGAAAGGTTATTCACTTTTTTCTCACTGTCCCCCAACGCACTACATAATTCGATGGAGTTTTTATACAGCTTTTTTTGTTGTTCGCTATTGGTAATGATGCCGGCAAGCACATAATTAAAAAACAATTTTACCCGCATCGACATGTGGGATTCTAATTTCAAAGCTTTGTCAATGGATTTTCCGGCATCCTCCATATTTCCTAATTTCTTTTCACAATCTGCTATCATGGTGTAACTTTTGGCGACACTATTCCAGTTTTTTTCTTTCTTGAAGATAGCGATTGCCTTACGGAGTGCATATTTTGCTTTGAGAAAATTATAGTTTTTCCGTTCTAATACGGCTACTGCATAGTAGTAGTCTCCCAGCGCGGGCATATTTTCATCCTCTTGATGAAGCATGCGAATGGTATCCAGCCATTTTTGGGAAAGTTCTCTTTTTTTCTCGACATACGAGAGCGTAGTATAAGCTTTGACTAAAAGTTCTTTGTCAAAAATATTATCCCTGCGAGAAACGGCTTTTCTCAAAAAATACAAAGAACTATCCTTTTTTTTCGTCAAAAAATAATAATAGCCTCTGATGATATAATAATATTCGATAATCAGATCCGGATTGCTATTGCAGAGTACCTCCGCTTCATCTGCCAGTTCCTTAATTTTTGGGAAAGGAACATCCCCGGAATTGACCAAATGAAAGATATTGATGAGACGCTCATTGCCACGACTCTTTTTGTACACGGAAAACAGACTGTCTATTTTTGCTTGAGAGGCAAATATTTGGGGAGAAACAGCCCTCCCAAAAATCACCACCAATAAGATTGCAAAAATGCGTTGTTTCATCGTGTTTTTATTTTATCACATTTACGGTGAATAAATTATAGCAACATTAATCATATCCTTCACTTTATACAAAACAGAGTCTTTCTATAATGTCCAAAAAATCGTTACGTTCATACTCAACACTTCACTCCGGCAAGCTCAATGCGTCGCATTTCGACAGGCTTTGCAAACCTTTTATCCGGGAAAACAGCCTAAAACGCTTAATCCTTGATACACCGGACGCTGAAACCAAAAGCTCTATCTTGCTTGTACATTCCCGAGCCACTATTACTGAATCCCAGACGACGGCTTTGATCTCCCGTAGTTGTACTCGACCAGTAATAGGCATAACTGCCTAAACTCTGTATATGCCCATTGCTCCACAGACGATCTCCTGCCAATGTCAATTTCAGCGGAGAAGCATAAGCTCCTGCTGCGTCGCTGCTGGACCAAGATAATCTTTCGTTGTTCCACTCTGTCTCTGTCGGAACTCTGTAGCCGGATGGACATGGATTGTTTATACCATTCACACCTTGCCACAAATTGTCATTGCGAGGACTTCGCCAGTCAGCGGCACCTACAATAAACTGGTTATCTACGGGGGTATCCGTATGACTCAATGTATGCGTAGTATCACTATCGGCTGTTGCCGCAGTAGAACTCGTATGCGTAATACATTGATGGTCATCGTTAAGACGTCCCCATTGATATAAAGATCCGTAGGCTTGATAATCGTCCGGAGCAGTAGCTACATGGTCTGCCCCCAGATTTTTATCCAACCAAATCTTGGAAGTGGCATTGTTTGATACTTCCTGATAAATCCGGGAAACCGAACATTCGATTTGAGATATTCCCATACCATCCAAATAATTGGGAATACCATCTCCATCTTCATCGCCGGTTCCTTCACCTGTAGTGGAAGTGTCCGTTCCGTCCGTCAATAGACCGTCTCCGTCATCGTCCGTATCTTTCCAGTCCGGAATACCATCTGCATCGGTATCTTGCAGCCCTGCGGGCGTACCGCCATTGTCCGTATCGAATACATCATCCAATCCGTCATGATCGGCATCATTTCCGCTTGGAGTACTATCGGCAACCCCATCATGATTGGCGTCATTTCCTTCAATTTGATCCGGCACTCCGTCATTGTCGCTGTCACTGTCTATACTATCCGGGACTCCGTCTCCATCCGTATCCACACCACCATTCCCTTCATCCACATCTAATATGCCGTCATTATCATCATCAATATCAACACCGTTTTTGATCCCGTCTTGGTCCGTATCCTTACCTCCGGCACCCATGGCAACCCATTCACTACCATCGTAAAAGACCATTTCTTTGGTGTTTTTATTGTACAATAACAAGCCTTCCGGAGGATTCGTCAGATTGGCAATTGCCGAGTCATTCAGACGGGGAAGCAGAAAACCTTTCACATCGGAAGATATTTCCATGACAGCCGCAGGATTTGGCGAACCGCTTCCTATACTCACGTTACCACTATTATCAACGACTAAATGAGGATTGCCGGAAGCGTCTCTGACTCTCAACTCATAATCAATGCTTTTGGATGTATTTCCCCTAATATCCAATAAGGAATTCGGATTGTCTTCTCCTACCCCAATAGCTCCGTCATCTTGTATTCTCAAAACGTAAGAGCCATCGCTTTTGCGAACCTGAAGCGGATAATCATAAGCTGCATTGTCCTTGATGTCCAACAAAGCTTCAGGATGGTCAATGGCAATCCCTATGGCTCCATCGTCCTGCACCCGGATAACGTAGGTATTGTCGCTACTCATTATTTGAAAAGGAACAGGAGTAGATGAATTAGCGTTTATTTGAAACAAAGAAGCAGGATTGTCCGTACCGATACCAACGGTACCATTGTGTTGAACCGTGAATACATAATCATTATTCATAGAAGTTACCTGAAAAATATAATCCCCATAAACAGGAGCCGTATCATGCACTTCCAGCTTGGCATTTGGAACAACCGTCCCTATTCCGACGTTACCACTTACGTTGCTGTATTGATTGTCGCCGACCACAGTCCAACTCAAATCATTTAAATCCGCTACGGTTGTCCAAGCGGAATTTTGATCCAAAATCTGAATCGCAGAGAGCGTGTTATTATACACCATTAAGCCCTGGGCGGGATTGATAATTTGATTGATTTGAGCGGTGGTCATCCTGGGGATCAACAATCCCCCGTCAGTCGCAGAGATATCAAGGATAGAAGAAGGGTCCGGCGGTGCACCGGTCTTGTTAATAGCCACTTGAGCATAACTAACGAAGCCGGAAAAAAACAACAACGTTAGTATGATAACAAATGAAAGTATTTTTTGCAAAGAGCCATTATAAGAAATCATAGTTGTTTTGTTTTTATTTCTTCCTTCTCCAAGAATCCCCTTGAAAATCCTTTCGCAGGGCAAAGGTACAATAATTATAGTCGTTAAAACATTTTTATTTGATTTATAAATATTATAAATAAGAACATTTTTATTTTGAAAATCAGAAAGTACTGCAGAGGCTGCAAGCCCCCACAGTACCATTATTTCTACTAATCCTTAACACAACGTATACTGAGACCACTGTCCCGTAACAAGTCATGCCGGTTCACACTTGTATAGTCGTAGTACAATCCCCGGTACCACGAATCGGAACCGCTCATCGACGATGTCCACATATAAGCATTTTCGTCTTTATTGTAAAAAGCACTATTTGAGTGACGGTAACCTCCGGGCAGAACGGTCAAGCCACTTGATCCGAAATTAGCGTTTTGGTCCAGGTTTCCATTGTTCCACAAAGGTTCATTACCAGCCATCTTGCTGCCCTCATCAGTACCTCTCCATCCCTGATTATCGGCTTGTGTTTGGCTCATACCAAGTTGCATTTCCAAGGTTTTCCATTCATCGTCAGTAGGCAAATGCCATCCGCTGGGGCATATTCCTTGCGCTCCGGCGGTAGTCGTATAATCCATAGCCTCATTCCACTGATACAGACCACCATAAGTGTCACAATTGGTAGCGTCGTTGTTGTAGCAATATTTTTCAATGGTACTGTTGTTCGTTTGATCGTTAGAATTATTTATCATCGTTCCGATATTCAAATTTTCCGCCATCCAACATTGGGAACCCAATTGCACGGTATTATACGTCTGATTGTCACGGCTATCGGTAAGCTGATTTCCACAAGAGAAAGCTGCCGCATTTACCGTTACATCAAATGTACAAGTGCCGCCACCATTGTCAGCCGTAGCGGTAAAATTATCGGTTTGGGCAGCAGCAGGAGTACCGGAGCCGTCAAGTGTTACTTGTACCGTACCGGTTGAAGTGAATGTTCCGCTACCACTGAAAGAATAACCATTTATCGTATCAGTATTAATACTCCACGTACCCGTTGAAGTAACATTGACATCCATAGTAACCGTATTGCTACCATCCAAGGCAACGCCTTCGGTATAGGTCCCGTTTACAGAAGTATTGGCACAAGAGCCACCGGTACCGATGGTATAGTTTGCATTGCTCGAACCGGAACCGGAACCGGAATTATTACATCCCATACAGTCGGACCATTGAGTACCATTATAATAACGCATACAATGTGTTGACAAATCATAGATTAATAGACCGGCAGCCGGATTTGACACCTGATTCGTATCCGACAAACGGGGCGGCAATAATCCTTTGTTTGTGGATTGTACATCCAACATGGCAGAAGGATCGGGGTTGTCCGTAGTAGTGCTGATGGACACTTGTGCCTGTACCGGCAAAATAACTACAAGGCTGATTAAAATAATTAAAATCTTTTTCATAATACTTTCTTTTTATTTTGTTAATCTTTAATACATCTTACTGAAAATCCGTAAATCCTGTCATTAGTATAAATTCCTGCGCTACTACTACCGAAACCTAAACGGCGGCTTTGGTCTCCGGTAACCGTACTTGACCAATAATAACCGTAGGAACCTAAAGCTTGAACAGCTCCATTATTCCATACCCTATTTCCAGCTACCGTCAATTTCAGCGGAGAACCGTAAGCACCCGCCGCATCATTGGTAGCCCATGAAGTTTTTTCGTTGTTCCATTCCGTCTCCGTCGGCACTCTGTATCCGGAAGGACAAGGATTGTTTGTTCCGTTGACGCCTTGCCACAAATTGTCATTGCGAGGACTTCTCCAGTCAGAGGCACCCACAATAAATTGATTATCTACCGGGGTATCCGTATGGCTCAATGTATGCGTAGTATCACTATCGGCGGTTGCCGCAGTAGAACTGGTATGCGTAATACATTGATGGTCATCATTAAGGCGTCCCCATTGATACAAGGAACCATAGGCTTGGTAATCATCGGAAGCGGTAGCAACCTGGTCTGCTCCCAAATTTCTATCCAGCCAAACTTTTGCAGTGCTGCTGTTTGTAACCTCTTGATAAGTCTTGGTAGCAGAACATTCGGTTTGAGATATTGCCGCCGGATCCAAGTAGTTGGGCGTACCATCGCCATCTTCATCTCCGGTTCCTTCGCCGGTAGCGGAAGAGTCGGTACCATCCGTCAATAAGCCGTCTCCGTCATCATCGGTATCCAAAAAGTCAGGAGTTCCATCCCCATCGGTATCTTGCATAGCTACCGGTGTTCCACCGTTATCCGTGTCAAAAGCATCATCCAAGCCATCTCCGTCCGTATCGTTTCCGCTTGGAGTAACATCGGCAACTCCATCGTGATTGGCATCATTGCCTTCAATCAAATCGGGGACACCATCGTTGTCAGAATCCGAATCCAGATAATTAGGAATGCCATCGTTATCCGTATCGCAGCCTAATTCGGATTCCAAAGTTGTTATGTCAAATTGGGTTTCAACATATTCTCTGGCTCCGCCAATGGCGACATCTTCGTATAAGAGAGCGACTTCCGTGAACGAATTATTTGCCAAAAATGTGAAATCCGCATTATCTGTTGTATTGGAGGAATTCACGGTACCGTCACCAACCGCCCCTGCGACACCGCGCATAATAGCCGTTGAAACTGCTCCCTTGGGAGAAAACTCTCCAAAATCAACACTGTCAACCGTAACAGGATCTGCATTTCCGGCAGGGTTATTCGTAACAATGGCTCCCGTATTTATATCAAAAGTAGCCAAATCCGCACCATTATCGACCCGCCAATCACCGGCAACATCAAAGGCAAAAGCATCTTTTGCTTTTTGGGTATCACTATTCCCATTCATCCTGTTAAAATCATCTACACCGGTAAATGAAATATTATTCAAAGGCGTGGTAGAAGTAATCAGCAATACTGATTCGGTATCGTTAGAACCGAATGAACCGTGATCGTTCAAACTTACATGTCCTGCACTACTAATAGAAGCTTCGTTTGGTTTTTGGTTTCCATCTCTACCCACCAGACCGGGATGACTGGAAGGAACGGTTATCGTAACCGTATCCGTTTGTCCGTTTATAACTGCCGTATAAACTGCATGGTTATTGCTGGATGCACTGGCATCTAACGTAAAAACTACAGTCCCCTGACATTCGTCCGTGTCCAAAATACCATCGTTATCATCATCGATATCCGTAGCATCCGGAATCCCGTCCCCATCGCTATCCTGTGCAGGGGGAGTAGTACCATTACAATAGCCCATACAGTCCGACCATTTTGTACCGTTGAAATAACGCATACAAGGCGTTGCCACATCATAAATCAAAAGCCCCTCTGCCGGACCGGAGACTTGATTGGTATCAGCCAAACGGGGAACTAACAAACCCATATCAGAGGCTTTTACGTCCAGCATGGCAGATGGGTCCGGGTCCGAACAATCCGGACTGATGGAGACTTGTGCCCGGATTTGTGCATTCCACATGAATCCGAAAATCAATAATAATGTTAAAATCTTTTTCATAACTATTGTCATTTTGTTTTGTCTATTTTGTTGAGTAACAATATATTAACCATCAATATATTTTATTTTATAAATATTTTACAGGTGGTTACATTCTTGCCGGTTGAGATAACTTTTACGATATAATAATCTGCCGGTTTGTTCACCGGAATGATGGTCTTACTATTAAGGAGGGATTGATGTAGTATTTCTTTTCCCAGCATATCATATATCTTGACTTCTCCGTGGAAATCTTGCGGCGTATTGATG
>WFZU01000290.1 GCA_015489405.1 Bacteroidales bacterium | reverse complement strand
TTATGAAGTACATACGAATTTCATTTTTGATAATATTTAGTTTTTTGTTGCAAGATTGTGCACAAAAAAACCTTCCCGAGGATGTTCAATCTGCTTTGTTAGCAGCTAAAAACAATGCTTCGGAGTTGAAAAAGGTTATCCAACATTACCGGCAAAATCCCGCGGATTCACTTCGCCTAAAGGCGGCATATTTCCTGATTGGCAATATGGGAAAACACAGTTATTACCGGACTAAAATTGTGGACACAAGCGGTAATGAAGTGAACTTCAAGGTGTTAGACTATCCGGATTACAATACTATGGTCAAGGCTTGGGATTCCGTGGAAAAAGTCATCGGTCCCATAGATTTTGACAAAGATACGATTGTATATGACGTGGAAGCGGTTACTTCCAAATTTCTGATTGAGAATATTGACTTGGCTTTTGAAGCCTGGCAAAAACCCTGGGCAAGATTTCTTACTTTTGACGAATTTTGCAATTACATCCTTCCCTATCGCAGCAGCAATGAACCACTGGAATATTGGCGCAGAGCATTTTACAAACGCTATGCTTGGGTAGAAGATTCCATTCATAATAAATCCGATGACGTAGAAGCCGCGTACTTGATTAACAACGAAATCAAAACGTGGTACAAATTTGACCCTATTTTTTACCGCCATCCTACCGATTTAGGCTATCAAGAGATGCTGGAATACAAAAGAGGGCGCTGTGAAGATATGACGAATTTGGCAATTTATGCCATGCGTTCACAAGGGGTGCCTGTGGTGAGTGACTATACTCCGGCGTGGCCCAATACCGGAAATAATCATGCATGGAATGCTATTCTCACTCCTTCGCGTAAACTCATTATCTTCATGGGAGGGCTCCAAAATCCCGGCGAATACAAACTGACCAACAAAAAAGCCAAAGTCTATCGCAAAATGTTCGCCACCCAAGCCCGGTCTTTAGCCAAGATTAAACCCGCCTACGAGAAAGTCCCCGGCTGGCTGCGAAGCAGTACCTATATTGATGTAACCAAAGAATATATCCCCGTTGTCAATCCGGTCATCCCGCTTCTCTTCCCCCAACCGGACAGTGTTCATTTTGCATACCTCTGCGTATTTAACTCGGGAGAATGGAAAGCTATTCACTGGGGACACATAAAAGATAAGCAGGCTACCTTTACGGATATGGGTTCGGATATAGTCTATTTGCCGGCATACTACAAAAATCAAAAGCTCCTTCCGGCAAACGAAGCCTTTATCCTGGACACCACCGGGACAGCACATTACCTGCGGGCAGACACCACCCGGATGATTCCCATAAACCTTTACTCCACTACGCGGCGGGCAATCGTCAAAACAACGGACGAAATACGCAAAGCAAAATTTCACTCCGGAAAAGAGTATGAGTTATTTTATTGGAACAAAAAATGGATAAGCTTGGGAACCCAAAAAGCTACGGAAGACAAGCCGCTCTCTTTTGAAGCTCCCCGGAATGCACTCTATTGGCTGGTAGAAAAAGATTCTAAAAAAGAAGAACGGATATTCACCATTAACGACAGGGGCGAACAAATATGGTGGTAGCTCACGCTCAGTGCCGGTAAAAATAGTCTTTCATCCGCTTGAAGAAACTGCCTGATTTCACCGTTTTCTCCGGTTGAAAATGGGGAGAAGTTCTCAATCTTTCCAAGATTTCTTTTTCCTCACGGGAGAGTTTCTTCGGTGTATATACATTGATAATCACTAACAAATCCCCTTGGTGGGAATGATGATTCAAGCCCGGAATACCCTTTCCTTTGAGGCGGAAAATATTGCCGCTTTGTGTTCCCTCGGGCATCGTAATATTTACTTTTCCGGTCAAAGTTGGTATTTGAATTTTCGCCCCCAGGGCGGCATCGGCAAAATTGACATAGGCATTGTAAATAACATCATTTCCATCGCGGATAAAATGTTCGTGATCTTTCACGTTTATTTGTACGATAAGGTCGCCCGGGATACCATTGTTCGGAGCGGCATTCCCCTTTCCCCGCAGGGTCATCTGCATATCATCCTCCACACCGGCAGGGATATTTATTTCTACGATATCCTCTCCTCTCACAACGCCATCCCCGTGGCATTTCCGGCATTTGTCGGTAATCGTATGCCCCTCACCATGACAGGAAGGGCAAACGCTGGCTTGCTGCATACGCCCGAAAAAAGAGTTGACAACCCTCACGACCTGCCCGCTTCCGTGACAGGTTTCGCAAGTGCGAATAGCATTACGGTCCTTGGCTCCGCTCCCATTACAAGCGCTACAAGTAACGTATTTATTGATTTTTATTTTCTTGGTAACGCCTTTGGCAACATCTTCGAGAGAAAGATTTACTTTGATTTTGATATGCCCGCCTCGCCGTTTACGTCCACCGCCGCTATGTCCGCCAAAACCTCCGGAACGGAAGCCGCCACCGAAAATATCGCCGAAGATATCACCGAATTGCGAGAAGATATCTTCCATATTGGTGTAATGCTGTCCACCGGAAGCGCCCCGCACGCCATCAAAGCCAAAACGGTCGTAGCGCTGTCTTTTCTCCTCATCACTCAAGATGCCGTAGGCTTCCGCAGCCTCTTTAAATTTTTCTTCCGCCTCCTTGTCCCCCGGATTTTTATCCGGATGATACTTAATCGCTAACTTGCGATATGCTTTTTTAATTTCTGCTGCAGTGGCACTTCTGGAAACGCCCAATACCTCGTACAAATCTCTCTTTTGACTACTCATTCTTTTTTTCCTTGTTATTGACAGCGCAGACAGCGCCTCTCCACACCTTATCTATACTCCTACGACAACTTTGGCAAAACGGATTACTTTGTCGGCAAGCATATAACCGTTTTCAACTACATCCACAATTTTGCCCTTTTCTTCTTCGGACGGAGCCGGTATTTGCGCTATCGCTTCATGCAATTCGGGATTGAAATCCTCGCCCAAACATTTCATTTGAACCGCACCGTGCTTTGCAAGGCTCGATATTAATTTATTGTATATGAGCATCATTCCCTCCAAATCTTCTTCCGGTTTTCCCGCTTCACGGTGATGTTTAATAGCTCTTTCAAAATCGTCTATTACCGGGAGTAAATCCAAGATCAGCTTCTCGGCTCCGGTCTTCACCAAATCCGCTTTCTCCTTCAAGGTTCTGCGCCGGTAGTTATCAAACTCCGCATAAAGTCTGTGATGTTTGTCTTTCCATTCCGACAACTGCTCTTCCATTTCCGCCAAAGTGGCTTCTTCTTTCTCTATGAGATTTTCAAGACTCTCCTTGCTTACAGCCTCTTCTTTCTTGACTGTTTTTGTATCTTTTTTCGTATCTTTTTTATTTTTGTTTGTTCTCTTTGCCATTTTCAATACTTTTTTTTGCGTGCACAAGCAAATTTTTTGCCAAAATGGACAAAAAGGACAAAGTGTCAGGAATATCTCAAAAGGCTTTTACGACAGCATGCTGAGAACCGTCTTTTCTGGCTTGCTCCCCCATCCATTCATGGCGGTATTATCTGCTGTCCCGCTGACATTTCTTTCTACAGCGGACGGGCAAAAGGTTTCAACAAATCGGGTATATTGTCAAAATAGGCAGACGGAGAAGGAACTAAACTCGTCTGTCCACTGACATCCATAATTATCTGCCCTTTCTCTCCCAGCATAAATTGCAAAAACAGGAGAGCCGTCCGCCGGTGGGGAGACGCTTTGGTCATCGCCACACCATATACCATCGGAGCCCCCTTTTTCCGTATCTTTTGCCCCGGCTTCTTACCGGACACATCCACACTAACACTTTGATAATAAGAGGCTAATGATGCATTTTTCAGATTTATGGAGTCCGGTAACAAAAGCGCTTTGAGATGATGTTGCTTGATGATTGATTTGTAGATAAATATGTAGTCCAGACTTCCGGATTCCAAGAGTGCCAATAAGTCAGTCTCTTTGGGACGGATAAACGATTTATCTTTTTGAAGCAATGGCTTGACGATACCCTGCTTATGATAATATTTCTCCGCCAATTTTAGCACCAAAACCGTACGATAGCCGCATGGATCGGAATCAGGCTCCGAGCGTCCGAAATGTACGTCCTTGCGTTGCAAAATCTCATACCAATTGTTTGCATTTATTTCGTTTGCATAGGCAGAGCGGGTGCGATAGGCAATCGCCAACTCATTCGAAGCAAAAGGAACGACCCAGTCTACGTAATCAGGCATTAACAGGTTCTCAATGACCGAATAATCTGCGGAGGCTATAATATCACAAGGTTTGTGCAATTCGCTTATTTTCCGGGCGGCTGTCCGGCTGCCCGAAAATTCAATCTTTACTTTTATGTCCGGATGTTCTTTCTCAAACTGTTTTGCCATTTTCGTTAAAGGTACCGCAAGACTACCGGCAGAAAAAATGACCACTTCATTTTCCTCCTTTTTGTTTTCCATATTGGAACAGGAGAATAACAGCAAAATAACAAAACCCGTAAAAAAATATCTGTGCATAATCCAATCTTTATTTTTTCATTGTCGCCGGCAAACTTAAATTTTCGTAATCTTATCCGCTTCTTCTTGCGCTTTTTTCTTTATCTGCCGGGCTTGATTCTTAGCAGTATTCACCAATTTATCCGCTTTGTGATCTGCCTCGGCGACCAGTTTATCCGCTTGCTGCTTTGCCTTACTCTTTATTCCTTTGGCAGTTTCTTTGGCAGCCGCCTCTGCCAGGAAGCCTTTTCCTTTTGCTTGAGCAATAATATTTTTGGCTTGATTATCCGCTTCGTTATTAATTTTTGCGGCGGCTTTGCGTGCTTGATTTTTGATAGCGGCAGCTTGTTTTTCCGCTTCCGCAATAATTTGCCGGGCTTTCCCGTCGGCTTCATCGATGATTTTTTGTGCTCTCCGCCGGGCTTCCTCACTCACTTCTTTTTTCTTTTTCTTCACTTCTTCTTCCACCTTCTTTTTTACCTGTTCTTGCACGCTAGCCCCGTTGACATCAAAAGAAAAACGGGTCTGCGGATGTTGCACCTCCCCTTCGATAAAAATCGTCAGCGGAATCTCGTCCGGAATCCCGATATCAACATTAAACACATTCAGCTTTTTCATCGCTGCCTCTACCGAATGGAGAGCCTGCCCGCTTAACTTTGTTTTCGGGATTTTTGTTTTCCATTGATAATGAATACTTTTGTCCAATCCGGTAGTCCCTTGCATAGTCCCGGACAAGCCGCCGATAGTGAGCGGAAACGGCTTGGTCTCTATGCTCCCGTTTTTGACTTCAAACTGCAATGAGAAAGCATCTATCGCCGGTGTGGAAAGTTGCTTGATATGCAGTTGGGATGCCACTTGAGCAAAGGGCTCCAAGCGGGTGAAAACAATCTTGTCCGAAGAAATTTCCCCGCCTCCGGAAAGCTTGGCGTACACGGGCGACATATTATTATCCAAAGGAGTATGAAAAGCCCATTTTGTATTCATTTTGCCCGTGGCATTTTGAACAAAAGGAAAATAGGATTGTACGATATCAAAATTATCATACAAATCGCGGGCTTCTATATCCTTGATTTGCAATCGCATATCCGCTTCGGGTTTCCGGTTTTTAGCGGAATACCAGCCGGAGAGAGAAAATTGAGATTGATCTAACAACATAGAGAGATTTTGTAAATCCACCTTTTCATCTTTTACTACAAGATTTCCTGTTACATTGTGCAACAACATCTTATCATATTGCAGTTGGCGAATAGAAGCATTGAAATCAAAATGAATATTAGCCGGTATCTCTATTATTCCGGAAGCGGTCTGCGCCGTATCGGACGGATTTTCCGTCCCGGTGCTTTCACCTTCTGCGGACTGCATAAAATCCTGTAAATCAATATTATCCGATTGCAACATCAAACTTGCATACAACTCCTTATTATCGAGATAATACGGAATATAATTTTGTACTTTTCCCTGTAAAGAAATACGGCTGCCCCCTTTCTCCAAAATAAATTGAGCCAAATCAATGTAGGCAGGAGAAAAATTGAGTTGGGCTTGTTTTATGAGTAGTTGTCCGGCAGGATAACGGAAATCGCTAAGCAGCAGATTCCCTACGGCTTCAAAATCCTCATATTTCTCCTTTTCGATAGATGACATATTACCTTTAAATCGCATATCAGCCTTCAACTTTCCGGACATCTGCTCGCTTTCCTCCAAGGGATAGTAATTTTTAATGCCTGCAAGGTCCACACCGGCTTTAAGATTTGCATCAATATGAGGGTCGGACACAGGATGACTGAGCAGCATACTCATTTGAACAGGATTTTCTCCCATCGTCAGGCTCAGGCGGGATAAATCAACGATAGTGTTATCCAATTGTCCCCCTTCTTCCTTGATGTTGACATTCATATTGATATGGTCAATATTTCCGGGCAAACCGGGATATTGAATTTGAGCCTCGTGAATTGCAGCGGAAAGTTTGAAATTGGGATAGCGGTCATCGGTATAGATGCCGTTGATACTTCCGGAAAGCTCAAACTCACCACGGGTACGGATTTGCTCAAATGACTTCCGGTAAAAAACGGGAATAAGAGACAACAGGCTTTTAAAATCGTTGCGCGGTGTTTTGAAAGTCATAATCGTGTTCAGATCATCGCCCACAAATGAAAAATTACCGGCAAACTCTACAGACAACTCATTCAAATCCAAAACATTGGATTTCAGAGAATATATCTCATGTTCCAAATCCGCATCTATCCATGCCTTATACTTCACACGAACGTGAGAAAGTAGCGGGCTATTTTCATAACTCATCGTTACATCGCCGGCCTCCATTTGCAAACCAAGGTTGGTTTTAGCCGCTGTAAAATCTCCCCGGAGACCGCTATGCAAGCCTTCCATACGGACGTAAAAACCCAAATCCCTGTCGTCATAAATAAGGCGTGAATCCGAAACCCGGAAACTTTTTAGCCGGATCGCAAAATCGGTACCGGTCGTATCAGCGGTTTCCGTGGAATCTTCTTCTGTTGTCTTGCCAATATCATAATTGGTTTTTCCCCCTTTCAGGGTAATGATGTTCAGTGCGGCACGGTCAATCACAATTTCATCAATGACGACTTTAGCATTCTTGATCAACGGCATAATTTCCAAAACCAATCCGGTATGATGAATATGGGCAAGTGTATCCCCGGAAAACGGTGCTTTCCCTACAACTTTCAATCCTTCTATATTCAATGACAGGGAAGGAAAATTCCGGAAAAAACTCAAATTGACATTATCGAAAGAGACTACCGCCTCAACATTATCGTTAATCTCGCGTAACAATATTTCCTTCGCTTTGTCTTGAAAAAAATAAGGAAGTATGAACAAGGCTGCTACAAATATGACAGCAATGACAGCAAATATTTTTAAGAAAGTTTTCATAATGACCGGATTACATGTATTATTCCTGTACAAAGCGATCCTGTTTGCACAGGCATCGTTTTGAAGTGCAAAATTAATATTTTTTCGCTCGGCGGATATTTTTATAGAGGAAGTTTTGCAAAGCACACAAAGCAGGGATAGATGGCACTCATCCCAAAAACGTAATTAGAGCTTGTCTATAATGTCCGACTTCTGCGTTACGCTCGTTCTGAAACCAGTCATTGACATAAGTCAACTCCTTTGCTTTCAGAACTTCACAAGCCTTGAATTTGAACATTCTAGCTCAAGCTCTTGACTTTATAGACAGACACTAATTAGTGTCTGTCCATAATGTCCAATAAAGCGTTACGCTCATACCCAAAACAGTCTTTTCGGCAAGCTCAATGCATCGCATTGACAGAAGTCAACTCCTTGGTTTTGAGTATTTCGCAAGCCTTATTCTTGAACATTCTAGCTCAGACTCTTGACTTTATGGACAGGCACTTATTAATCATGCCAAATCAAAAACGCAACATTCAACACAATTTGTTCGGAACCGTGAAAAATCTTCCTACTTTTGCATCAAAAAATACGACGATTATGGGCAAAAATATAGTTTTTACAATGCTGTTGTTATTGTGCGTTATAATGGGCGAGGCACAACAAACGGAAATTACGCAAAGCATACATGGGAAAGTGATTGACAAATATTCGCACGAGCCTTTGCCGGGTGCTACGGTGGTCGTATTAAATACTTCCCCGCTGAAAGGGACAACAACAGACATCAACGGGATGTTTCATATCGATGGAGTAAGTCCGGGACGTCACAGCCTGAAAATTTCATTTGTAGGCTACCACGACCGGATAATCAAAAATGTGAATGTCGTCTCCGGCAAACAATTAGTCCTCACGGTTGAGCTGGAAGAGCGCGTCTCCGAACTCGATGCGGTCGTAGTAAAAGCCACTTCGGACAAGACCCAATCCATCAACAAGATGGCTACGGTAAGCGCCCGCACCTTCACGGTTGAGGAGACCGAACGTTTCGCCGGAAGTCTCGGAGATCCCTCCCGTATGGCTTCCCACTATGCCGGCGTGGCGATGGTCAACGACCAACGCAATGATATTATCATACGCGGCAATTCGCCGGCTACTTTGCTATGGCGGCTCGATGGCATTGAGATTCCCAATCCCAATCATTTCGGAACTATGGGGACTACCGGAGGACCGGTAAGTATGCTAAACAACAATCTCCTGGAAAATTCCGATTTTTTTACCGGCGCTTTCCCCGCTGAATACGGAAATGCCATCTCCGGTGTCTTCGATTTGAAAATGAGAAGCGGAAATACTGAAAAAAGAGAGTTTGTAGGACAAATAGGTTTCAATGGATTTGAACTTGGAGCGGAAGGACCTTTTATCAAAGGGAAAAATTCTACATACCTCATCAACTATCGTTATTCGACACTCGACCTGATGCACAAGATGGGCTTGAATATCGGCATTGGAGAAGCCATACCTCAATATCAAGACCTCAGTTTCAAGATGGATGTTCCGACTCAAAAATACGGCAGATTTACCCTGCTGGGGATAGGTGGACTTAGTTTCATAGCACTCCACGACAGCCAAAAAGCCGCTGCCGGCAACCACGAACAAGACATTACCTATGGCGGTATAGACATCGATTTCGGATCAGATATGGGGGTGATAGGGCTGAAACACTTATATTTCATCAATAAAACTACCCGGATAGAAAGCATTTTTTCGGTAGTAGG
This sequence comes from Bacteroidales bacterium, assembly GCA_015489405.1. Classification (GTDB taxonomy): domain Bacteria; phylum Bacteroidota; class Bacteroidia; order Bacteroidales; family S143-32; genus S143-32. Next base: position 10,423 of record WFZU01000290.1, on the reverse strand, counting down.
AAGCCGCAACACTACCCATGTTGATTCCCTGAAATTTGACGAACAGGGCAACATCCTCCCCAATTCGCAGTTTTTGTTTTACGACAGCAAGGGAACGGAAATAAAATACACCCTGGCGAGCCACTTAAAAAAGAAATTGGATGCGAGAAACAATTTCTCCGCAGGAGTATATTATGATATTTATGAAATTAGTCTGCTCGACAGTGCACGTATCCATAACCAATTCAGGCATCAATATGATATTTCCGGAAAAAAACTTCCGTTATTACGCTCCTACGGACAGTTTCAACACCGTTTCTCCGAAAGACTCACGTTAAATATAGGATTATATGCACAATACGTTGATTTAAACCGGGAATACAGCATCGAACCCCGTTTGGGCATAAAATACCACCGGGGGAACAACATCCTGAGTTTCGGATATGGAAAACATTCCGCTACCATTCCGAGAGTGTATTACTTTCTGCGCAAACAAAACGAAGACGGCACCTATCAACTACCCAATACGAATACCAAGATGCTCAAATCCCATGAATGGGTCGTAGGATACGACCGGCTTTTGGGAGAGAACTTCCATTTTAAGACCGAAAGTTACTACCAATATTTGTATGACGTGCCCGTATTGAAAGATTTTCCCGTATTCTCCTTGCTCAATACCGGAGACTCGTTTGAGCCTGTCTTTGCTACGGGACTCATCAATGAGGGTACCGGCAAAAACTACGGCATCGAATTTACTCTCGAGAAATTCCTGGACAGAGGCTACTATTTTCTCATCACCTCCTCCCTTTTTAAATCCAAATACAAGGGCTATGACGGAAAAGAACGGAATAGCTCTTTTGCCAACAACTATATTTTCAATGCCTTGGGAGGATACGAAATCAAAGCCGGGAAATACAATAAAATCACTTTTGACCTAAGCAGTGTTTTTGCCGGCGGCAAACCCTACGTTCCCATCGACCTCGAAGCCTCACGATTAAACCACAAGAAAGTTTATCGCTGGGAAGAAGCCAACGTAAAACATTATGACGACTATTTCCGCATTGACCTTCGCATCGGTTTCAAAATGAACAAAAGACACTATAGTCAAGAGTGGGCAATGGACTTGCAAAACCTGACCAACCACAAAAATATATTTAAGGAAGACTACAATGTACGTACCCAAGAAATAAATGCAGTTTATCAAACCGGATTTTTCCCGATGTTTTTGTACCGGATAAATTTCTGACAGGGGCTACCGGAGTAGGATACGTCTAATAATCAAGGTATTTCATCAAGGCTTGATAATTGTCCATCAGTTCGTCATTGTATTTGGATTTTTCCTGAAAATGATCGACTATTTCATAACCAAACCTTTCCAAATCACTACTGATAGCTTGAATTTCTTGTGTATTGATTTTCATGTGCACGGTCAAAAAACCCGAATTTTCCTCTCCGTCAACATGCAGAAAAAGGATTTTTGCCATTTTCTCTTCGATGATTCGGGCAATACGCGACAATTCAAAGTTTATGGAGCGAATACGCAGCACCAAGACCGTACCCGGAGACGCTATTGCCAAGCTGTTACTTAAGCCACGCAAAACGCTATAAGGTTCAATGATTCCATAGTAATGCATATTGGTATCTACTACTGCCACACACACATATTCGGGAGAATGTAACATGCGCAAAATATCGTAGCCGTGAAAATGAGGCGGGACAACCGGAGCTTTCAGCAATCTTTCAACGATTTCCGATAATAATACCGTTTCCGGATATGAACCTGATATGGAAGAAGGTAAAAATCCCATCCACCTGTCTCCGGAGACGACCGGATACACAGGCAGGCAACTCTGTGCCGTTACCGCTACCGCCTTCCCGATATTATCAGTCAGTTGCAGCGCTGCAATATCTTTATTTATGAGGGATAATACATCCATTCGTTTTATTATTTTTCGTTAACCGCTCCCGGCAAAATTTTTTATCTCCGGTGTCCGAAATCCCGGGACAAAGAGACCTGACAGTCAACTCCGGATAATGAACATGCAAAGGTAGTACAATTCTTTTCACGAAAAATTATTTTTAATATACAAATATTCATTAATTTTGCGAATTAAAAAAACAGCGAATGGATTTTGATGAATTTGATGAGATAGAAGACTTTGACGATCAAGAGGAGCAAGAAATATCGCGCTTGTTAGCTATTTTCGACCGGCATTTTGAGGAAGGAAGCTATGCTTTTCTTGACGTTGAAGAGTTTGAGACGATCATCAACCGCTATATCTTGCTAATGGAAATGCAGAAATTGGACTTTGCATTAAAGAATGCAGAAAAGGTCTATCCTGACAATCCTTACATCACGCTAAAGAAAGCTTATGCGGAAATATTCGAGAAGAATTATGATGCAGCATTGGATTGGGTAATGAAGGCTTCCCGCTTTGCGGAAACTTCAGGCACGGACATGAGTGATTTTCTTCCCAAAAGGGCAGATGTTTATTTAGACTTGGAATATTTCTACCTCGCTTTGCTGGACTTACAGCAGGCTAAGAAACTACCCGGCGCCGACCTCCCCTACATCGAAGAACTTTTGAAAGAACTCTATTTCATGGCATTTCAATTTCAAACCAAAAGTGATGAGGCTGTCCTCGGCTTTGAATATACAACCGAATTGTTTGAACAGATTAAACTGTCATTTCCTACCAGCCACCATGCAGCGGAATCGGCTAAGATTTTTGAATACTATATTCACGAAAACCCTTTCAATGTTTCTTTGTGGAAATATCTGGGAATAGCGCTAATGGAATCCGAGCAATATCAAGAGGCGATAGATGCTTTTGATTACTGCTTAGCCCTTGAACCGGATTCGATTACGGCGCAATTTTATAAAGCGATTTGTCTTAAACTTACCGGACTCTACGAGCAGGCGATAGAAATTTTATTAAATATCCAATATCCTCCGGAAGATGCCGGACATATCTTTTTCGAGCTCGGGGAAAACTTGTTGCAATTGAAGTTCTACGATGAAGCCGCTAAATATTACCGGATGACCATTGAAAAAGAATTACGCATAGGAGATGCATACTTCGGACTGTCTAAAATCAGTCTGTACAAGGATGAGGATTATAGCTTAGGTCTTCAATATATCGACCGGGCAATCAATTACCGGAAAGAGGCTTCCTACCTGGCATGGAAAGGCACACTGCTATCGTATGCCGGAGACATGGAGAAAGCCGGAAGCTACTTAAAGGAAAGTTTGGAAATGGACCCCGAGAACGTACAAATAAGGATACAATATGCGGAAATGTTTGCCCGCCAAAATCAATACGACCAAGCCGTGGACATCTTGGACATGGAACTCGATAATAATTTCTTCAACATCCCCTTATTGATCCGGCGAATAAGTTTTCTTTTCAAAAGCGGACGAAAAGAGGAAGCCTTTTCCACGCTAAACCTGATGATGAACTTTAATGCAAAGGCGGACAAAGAACTTTTTTCCTATGCCCCCGAATTGGGCGACAATAATGAGTTTTTATTAATCCTCGACAACATAAAAACAAACAATAAGATCTGAAAATAAAAAATCAAAATGATGAATTTTTCTTTACCTTTCATCCCGGAGCGGGAAAATCCCCCCAGAGAAACGGGTCTCACCAGCGTTATGGACAAGGGACTTAGCCTAAGACAAGCAGAAGACCTGTTTTCCGTTGCCGGACATCTCATTGACATCGTAAAAATAGGTTTCGGGACTTCTATTGTCAGCGGGCAGTTAAAAGAGAAAATCTCCTTTTACCACAAAAACAAGGTAAAATTATACTTCGGAGGTACCCTTTTTGAAGCCTTCCTGCTTAGAGGTATGAAAGATGACTACAAAAGATATTTGGACACTTTTCAAATGGAAATGCTTGAAATATCCGATGGCTCCATGCACATGGAACATTATGAAAAGTGCCGTTTGATAGAAGAGTTTAGCAGAGACTACCGCGTCATCTCCGAAGTAGGCTCCAAAAATGCCAAAGTGGTCTATACGGAAGAAATGTGGGTTGAGCAGATGCGCACCGAACTGGAAGCGGGAGCCTGGAAAGTAATCGCCGAAGCGCGCGAAAGTGGAACCGTCGGCATCTATGACCACCACGGCAAAGCTAACAAACACCTTATCGATACAATTTCACACACTATTGATGTGAGCAATATCGTCTGGGAGGCGCCTATCAAGAGCCAACAAGTTTGGTTTATCAAAGCCTTTGGACCGAATGTGAATCTGGGTAATATTGCTCCCTCCGAAGTGATTCCTTTGGAAACCCTGCGACTCGGATTGCGCGGAGATACCTTTTTGGATTTCATTCCGGAAGTGATACATTTGAACAACAAATAGCCCGTTGATGAAGCAGATCCTGATTTGGATACTCAAAGGGATGGGAATGGGCGCTGCCAATGTGATTCCCGGCGTTTCCGGTGGAACGATTGCACTGATAACCGGTATCTTCGAGCGGCTTATCAATGCGATAAAATCTTTTGACCTGCATGCGCTGAGACTGTTATTGCAATTCAAAATAAAAGACTTCGCCCAATATGTCGACTTCCGTTTCTTGATTTCAATACTTACCGGTATAGCACTGGCTATCATAAGCTTAGCAAGACTCTTTGACTTTCTTTTCACCCACTATCCGGTGTATATCTGGGCATATTTTTTCGGACTTGTATTAGCCTCCGTCTATTTTGTAGGAAAACGGATTGAGACGTGGAAATTGAGCGTGGTGCTTTCTTTCGCAGCCGGAGTACTGATTGCCGTCAGTATCTCCCTGTTGCACCCGGCACGCGAAAACGACAGTTTTTTATACCTGTTATTATGTGGCATTGTCGCAATCATCAGCATGATTCTTCCCGGTCTATCCGGTTCTTTTGTACTGATATTAATGGGCAATTATCAATTGGTTGTCATTCATGCTATCAATGATATGAATTTCTCCGTATTGCTACCGGTTGCTTTGGGAGCCGGAGTGGGGCTGATAGCTTTTTCCCATGTTCTTTCATGGCTTTTCAGACACTACGCAGATCAAACCTTAGCGGTTCTTACAGGTTTTATTCTGGGCTCGTTGAGTGTCCTTTGGCCCTGGCAAAAGCCGGTTTATCTGATGCAAAACGGCGAATTTGTGATGAAGCACGGGAAAAAGATAATTGCCTTTTCCGAACGTATCATGCCTTCTCATATCGATATGAGTGTGCTGTTTGCCATCGTTTTTGCCATATTGGGGATACTCTCCATCTATCTTGTCGAAAAATATGCGGATATTGCCGGGAATGAACAAAGAAAGAGTAATGAAAGACAAAGCTAATCCGGTATATGGCTTAATCGGGCATCCGGTGAAACACTCTTTCTCCAAGACCTTCTTTGACCGGAAATTCCAAACACTTTCGCTCAATGCGGATTTCCTGGTTTGGGACAATCCGGACCTCCCATCCGTGATTCGCACCATAAAACAGACTCCCAACATCAAGGGATTTAGCGTTACCAAGCCCTTCAAAGAACGCGTGATAGACCATCTGGATTTGTTGGATGAAGAAGCCTCACGCATAGGCGCTGTCAACAGCATCAAAGTCCTTCACCAATCCGGGAAAAGCATGCTAAAAGGATATAATACAGACTTTTACGGATTCAAACATTCCATCACAAAACATCTAAGACCTTACCACGAAAAAGCGCTCATTCTTGGTACGGGAGGAGCTTCCAAGGCGGTGGCTTATGCCTTGGACAGTTTGAATATCCCCTATTTATTCGTTAGCCGGACACCTCGCGGCTGCAAGCATATCCGCTACACGATTTTGCATCAAGCATTGATGGAGGAGCACCTTGTCATTATCAATACTACCCCTTTGGGATTGTTTCCGGATACCGCTTCTTTCCCTCCCATCCCCTACGAGTATGCCGGAGAGAAGCATCTGTTTTTCGACCTTATTTACAATCCTGCCAAAACGGTCTTTTTACGCAAAGCGGAAGAAAACGGTGCTTCTACCGTGAATGGATTGGAGATGCTTTATCTGCAGGCGGAGCAATCGTGGGAGATATGGAACCGCTAAACCCTTTATTTCAACATTTATCAAACGAAAATTTCCTTTAAAAGGGAAGACGGAGACTACAACTTCCGGAGAAATACGGGAAGCTTAACCTCATTCGGAAGATTCAATTTCTTCTTCAAACGGTAACGCGCATTTTTGAGGCTGTCGGTGGATATATTCAACACGGATGCCATCTCTTTGATGTTCATATTCAGCCTCATCAAGGCAGCCAGTTTATAGTCGTTGGGAGTCAATTTAGGATTGATTTCTTTGAGTTTCTCAAAGAAACTGTCATCAATCTGTTCGAAATACATTCTGAATAAATCCCAATCTTTATCCACATCCAAGCCTTGCTCGATCTTCCGCATGATCTGTTTGAGCGAACTTTTTTCCCCGGTTTTTTGCGCCAAATCTTCAAGGCTTTTACGCAATTCTTGCATCAACATATTCTTTTGCATCATCGTCATCGCATGGGTTGCCAACTGCTTGGTTTTTAGTTCCAACTCTTTGTTAATTTGCTCTTCCAAGGCTTTATGATGTTCCAATTCACTCTGTATCAACCTTTTTTCTTTTTCCTGTACCAAGACTTTCTGTTGATTGATTTGCTTATCCTTTTTTCTTTTCAAGACCAAAACGGATATTATCAAGCCCATAAATACAAAAACCAGAATCAGGGATACAAACAAGAATCTCCGTTGTGCCTCTGCGGTCAATTGTTGGTCTTTTATGTGTTGAAGTTCCTTCTCCTTTTTAGCAGCCTCGTATTTCACCTCTAAATGTTGAAGATTCTTTTTCATACTTATATTGTCCAAACTATCTTTGAAGTGCGTGTAATGCGTATAATAGTCCAATGCCTCTTTATAATTCCCCTCATTCTTGTGAAGTTCATACAAATGAAAAAGTGCATTTTTCCGGTCAAGCGTTTTTCCCGACTTTTGAGAAATGGATAAGGATTTTTGCAAATAATATTTTGCCGAATCAGAATTTCCCATATCGGAAAAAGCCTTTCCCAAATCCAGAGAGACACTGGAAAGATCATAATAATCTTCTGCTTTCTGAAAAATGGAGAAAGCCTTACGCAAGTATGATAAGCCCGGAATATTACGATGTAGTTTGATTTGCGCGGCACCTATATTTTGATAAGCCACCCCTATCGCAGGCTTATTATCCAATTCTTTGTATATATTTAATGCTTTCCGGAAAAACAGTAATGCCGAATCATATTTCTTTTCATGCATAAGAAAATCTCCATAATTATTTAAAGCATCTCCGAATTCTATCCGTTCCGGGAAATGACTAAAAATGAGGATACCTCTTTGGAAATATTTCGATGCGGATGCAGCATCATCAATATCCATATAAACATTAGCAATAGATTGAAGAACTTGAGCTTCAAAAATAGAGTCATGAACAGATTGAGTATATTTCAATACCTTAAAATAATTTTCCATAGCCTTCTCATTGTCCCCGGTCTCATTGTAAATATTCGCCAGGCTCAAACGAACATCCATCATGCCTGCCGTATCTCCGGAAGAACGGTACTGCTCCAAGGATTTCCGGGCAAAGGTCAAAGCTGTCGCAAAATCCCCGAGCCTCCGCGCACACACACTACGGATAATACTCACCTTGGCGATCAAGCCTGCCTTGAGTTCCGGAATAGCCAAAACGGTATCGCAATACATGGAAGAGCTATCGTATTTGCCCAAATTATAATAGGAAAGTGCAACTTGAGTATAGACATTCGCCAAAATATTCCTGTCTTGAGCCATTTTGGCTAATGAAATCAGGCCTCGTCTTATTCGCAATGCTTTTATGGGATGTTCATATTGAACCTCCCGGGCAAGTTCTAATTTTTTGCTTATTTGCTTTTGCAAATCCGGCCCTCCCGGATTATCAGGGTAAAGAAGTTGCAGGGGGAAGAAAAAAAGAAGAAAACAGATGACAAAAGACAATCTGTGTCCATTTATAATACGCATAACCACTTTATTTTTTTCACTTGGGCAAAAATAATGTAAATAATGATTGCTATCAATATTATTTTCATACAAACCACCTGTATATTATTACGGACTAAGCCTAAAAAGCACAATACACATATAATTTCAGACACAAAAACACAATGCAACCACCTAATATTCAATACATTACCAACACCAATAAAGACAAACGCAAGAAAACATACTTACTACTTTTGATGACCTTTTGATGACCTTTTGACGACCTTTTGATGACCCCATATTCTTGGCAGTCTCTCCGGATAGCACGTACTTTGCAAAAAAATTATTTATGTTTTTGGTCAGCACATTTAACGATAGATTAGTCATCACTTTTGACAAAGTCATTTCGCAAGCAAGCGTAAAGATTTTTCAACAAGAAAAAGTCATCTATGAAGAGACTATCTCCGCTTGCAATACTACATCTATTTCATTAGAGAGAAAATTTACTCCCCTTAAAGTGGAGATTACGGAAAATGATAACACGGAGTCGCGAACTATATTTTTTTAAACTATGAAATATCCACTGAAAATACGATATATTTTTTTCTTCTTGTATTCCTTTCACCCGGATTTTATCATCCGCAAAGTATTCCATCCACGGAAAAAAATAAAAAAACTTTCATAACCGTACCAAGGAAGCATCGCCGGATGGGAACAAAAAAAATTGAGTATTTTCATTTTATGGGACAGACGATTCTATGTTCCACTATCAACTGACAAACAGAATATTAACATGGTATTAAAACACAAGGTTCAAATAAAAAATAAATTTTAATAAAAAAATGACGAAGGTATGAAAAAATTATCAGTTCTTTTTGGAATAATGTTGTTCACGGCAACAATAAGCTATGCACAAGTAGCAATCAACAAAGACGGTAGTCAACCGGACACGAACAGCATTTTGCACGTCAAAGGTGATGCTTCACAAAAAAACATCCTGATAGAACCGGGAACAGGGGGCAAAGTAGGCATTGGGACAACCAATCCCACGGCAACCTTGGATGTGGAAGGAGACCTCAGGATCAATGACGGTTCGCAAGGAGGCAATAAAGTTTTGGTTTCCGATCCGGACGGAAAGGCAAGTTGGAAAAAAATTACCGATGTTTCCGCCGGATTGATGAGTCCCGATTTTCCCAACGGATTGGAAGGGATTGTACCCAAAGCGATTGCAGTAAGCTCTTCAAAGAGTTTCACCGTCCCCAACAAAGTCAGTTTCTACATATTGAATGTGTACAGCGCCAATTCCAATAGTCTGCAAATTGACGGAATGCCATTTACCTTTGGGAAATATAACTATTGGGACGGCACCCATCCGGTTGCTCATTTGGACCAACCGTTGATAGTCGGAACGGGAAGCGTTATCAGTGGTTCTGACGCTAATGAAATTTATATTAACGGTTACTTGGTAGGCAATGGTACCGGAGGTGGTGATCCGGCTTGGGCTTGCGGCGATTTGTTGGTGGATGACAGGGACGGGCAAGCCTATTCCACCGTACAAATAGGCACTCAATGTTGGATGGCTCAAAACCTGAATGTAGGTACTATGATAAACGGCAGCAATGACCAAACCGACAATAGCACTATAGAAAAGTACTGTTACGGTAACGATGCAAGCAACTGTACTACCTACGGTGGATTGTACCTATGGAACGAAGCCATGCAATACGTTACCACTGCCGGCGCACAGGGTATTTGCCCCACCGGTTGGCATATTCCCACCGATGATGAATGGAAAACCTTGGAAATGTATCTTGGAATGAGCCAAGCAAGTGCCGATAGCATCGGTTACAGAGGAACAGATGAAGGCAGTAAAATGGCGGGTAATGAGCCATTATGGCTCAATGGGGCTCTTGACCAAGACGCTAATTTTGGCGCGAGTGGCTTTGATGCCATCCCGGGAGGCTACAGGCATAGTGGCGGCTCGTTCAGCCAGCGCTGGGGCATGGTCGTATTCTGGTATTCGGGCAACCCTGGGGGGGAGCGGTACATATACTTCAATTTAAAAAAGGTGGGCCGATATAATAACGTCCCCCAGGGGTATGGGCGTAGTGTCCGTTGCATTAGGGACTGACTTGGCTGTTTGACAATTTACCCCGTTGGATAATCAAAGTTAAAAAGTTAACCGCTTATAAAAGCAGCTATCCAACGGGGTGAATCCCGCTGTCCTGTTTGGCTCGTTAAATCCTTTTTTATTTAACCGTGCTAGGGCAGCGGAATGTCAATATCCCGAAGCTTCATCGATTTTCTAACAACAAATTAATTTAGGGGAATATCTGTTTATTGATATACTGTATTTTAATTATGTGAGAACTATAACAATATGAGGCGGAATAATAAGGTAATAAGGTTTTTTGTAAAACATTCACAATTGCTACTATGGTTAATTAATATATGAT
>WFZU01000289.1 GCA_015489405.1 Bacteroidales bacterium | reverse complement strand
GTTATACGATGAGAAATCTTGAACAAAAGTACCGTTATTGTTATGAAACCCGGGGAGGTTGGCTCCTATTCCATTTTCAAAAGAGCGTTTGAAAAAAGATACAGATTGTGTTATAGAACTGTCGCCCAAGCCTACCCAGAACGAGGTGGCGAACGGATTCAAGCCGGTGGTCATATAAAAAGACGAAAGAGCATAATAAAAAGCATTCCGGTTTTGCATATAATCGGCAAAAAATAAGTAATTGTAGGCAATGGCTTCTACCGAACCCAACAAACCGTAATCCGTTTGCGATATTAGTGGTTTTTCCGGAAATCCGTACGGACTTAAATCAAAGGAGTTCCAATAGTAAAACCATGAATTTAAAACCAACTGAACACGTTTCCGAATCGTGTCCGGAGCAATGGTGATATATCTGCACATCGAAGGGATAGCACCCGTATGCAAATCGGAAAAGGGATTTGAACTTTGCGAAGGAAAGGAACCTCCCCCTTCTTTCTGAAAACTTCCATTGAAAAATTTACCTATGTGAAAAAGGGAATCTGCTTTGCTGTAATATTGATTTTCTCCCGTTGCAAAAGCCATTTCAATAGCTGCCGCCAAATAGTCTATCGTATGTCCGCGATAGGAAGCGTTTAAATTTGTGTCCACTAAATTCTCATGACTTTTTACAAAATTCCAGGCATTCGTAGCTGCCGACAAACATTGATTGGCCAGGACACTGTCCGGATTTTTCAGTATTTGATAACTTAAAGCTAAACTCTTTACACAGCGAGCAGCGGTATAAGTGTCAACATTCAGTGTCCAGTAATAATATTTTCGCGGAGGATTCGCCTCCCGGATTTTGCCGGCAGGCCAACTTCCGTCAACATTTTGAAAATGAAGTAAATGAGATGCCCCGACACGAATCATATCTATCAAGGTGTTTTTATCTTCCGTTTGCAAAGTATAAGGGTAAGCATAACACAAATCTCCCAACACTTTTGCCGTACGGGCAATTTTGGAGTCCCTGGAATGAGCATCGAACCAGCCTGTAGAATCTATTAGTGTGGAGTCCCCGGTCAAGGTAAACACCTCCCCCGAACCGTTGTCGCTTAAGGTTGCATTCTTCAAATAATAGCCGGTACTATAAAAGGAATTATATTTCCAGAAACCATTCCGGAAATCTTCAAAATTCAAATATCCGCCTTGACTTGCCGGCGGCTTGATATATATTGAATCACTGATTTTCAGATGTGTGCTCATTCCGTTGGCGGACATCAGATAATCCCCTGCCTGGGTCAAATTATCCAGATTTGCATAGTAGTAGTATTGCTCCCATGTGTTGCCCCCATGCCAAGCCTGAAAAGTACCGCTCTGAACAGTATCTCCGTTACTTATTTTTGTAACCACAAAACCGGGTGCATTGCTCAAACTATCGTTTAAAATAAGCAAAGCTCTTTTCGGATGTTCCGGTTTCCAGCCTGTTTGAGGCACGACAAGCGCTTCCTGCAATGAGTCTTTAAGGGGAAAGATTCTGAAATCCTGTTCAGCATTACCGTTGAACGGTTTTTGCACCAGGTCTCCCACTTTTGAGTAAATATTATAGTAGTTTACATCCGGATTTGGATCTGTAACGGTGGGATATTCGTCAATAGCAGTCAAGAGCATTCCGGAATGTACATTGGTTATCGTATAATAAAAATTATCAAAAGCAAGCGTCCATTTCTGATACGAACGATTTGCCCAGACCGATGTTTCAATACTTGCATCCTGCACGAGGGACGAATCTTTTACGGAGAGAACCTTATCTGTCTCCACGTTCCAAATTCGATAACTCCCATCTCCGTTGGAAATGATTTTCCATATTGACTTGTTTCGAGAATAAAAAACATCGACATCTCCGGAATTGAGTGCCCGCATAAAACGTCCCGTACGACGGCTCGCGACAACGTATGGAAGCGTATCCGTCAGAGGTAATCCGCTACCTTTAAGCGAGGTCCCGATACTTGTGTGCGTCCCTTTTGTGCTATGTTGAGTTTCCGGCTTAAAAGAGAAAAACAGCAGCACCGGAATTAACGAAATGATGATGTTTTTCATAAATGCTCTTATTGGGTATCGTACATTGTAGACCTAAAAATTTACGGGTACATTGTGATTTTACGGGAGACGATGAATTTGTCATTGGCAAAGCGAACAATAAAAATACCTTTATACGGGAATGGAATGACATTCAGCCTTTGCCCCTTGGTAGTCGAGGAATAGAGTTCCCTGCCCGCAATGTCAAAGATCTGTATTTGCCCTTCTGTAATTTCCGGCGATGATACGTAAATATTTTCGCCATAGGCGTAAATATCCACTTTTTCGTTATCATTTTCCGGAGTGGAATCCGGATTGGCAAAATGTAAATTGAAACGGTGAGTCGCTGCACCGGCTTGCGCCGTAAATGTGTAGGTGCTTCCGGCTTTCAATTCTTGTACATTCCCTTCGAGCAGGTCTTCCAAGCAAACAGACTGTCCGTCCAAGGTATACTCTTCCACCTTTATCGTATATTTACCGTCCTTGCCTACTTCCAGCCCGAGCGGAATCACTTCACTTGCCTTAGTAGAAGGTAATGTATTGACGCTCAGTTTTTCTCCGTTCATGATGGAATAGAATTGCGGGGC
>WFZU01000288.1 GCA_015489405.1 Bacteroidales bacterium | reverse complement strand
CCCTTCTTGCAATATGAAGCCCGAAAGAGGATATTATCACTTCTCCAATTACGAATACGCCCGCTACGACTACGCATACAATAATGTGTGGGAAGGGAATGTCCCCGAATTTCTCTCTTATGAGAACGACTTGATTATCGCCGAAGCGAAAGCACGCCTGGGAGACATCGAGGGAGGTCTCAATATCATCAACAATGGTCCGAGAACCGATCCCGGCAGGGGGAATCTTCCGGATGCTACCGCCTCTTCACTGGACGAATTTTTGGAAATACTTTTCTACGAACGCGATATCGAGTTGATACAAACCGGCTTCGGCATTGCCTTCTTCGATATGCGCCGCAGGGATATGTTGCAAAAAGGAACAATGCTGCATTTCCCCGTTCCGGGAAAAGAGTTAAAAACGCTTTCGCTACCGATATATACGTATGGTGGAGAAGCCAATGCGGACGGGATTAATACTTCCAATGGAGGTTGGTTCCCCAACAAATAATCTTTTTGTGAAACATAATATAAACACTTTTTGAACATTTCAGCTATGAATAAAATACTCCTTTTTATACTTGCTTTTTTCCTTTTGGGAATGATGCAAGGCAATGCCTGTACTACCGCGGTAGTCTCCGGAAAAGCAACCAAAGACGGACGCCCTTTGCTCTGGAAACATCGCGATACCTGGGCGGTAAAAAATAAGATTATGCAGTTTGATGACGGGAAATATTCCTATATCGGCTTGGTCAATTCGGGAGATAAGACCGGAAAAAGCATTTGGATAGGATATAATAGTGCGGGCTTTGCCATTATGAACTCTGCCAGCTACAATCTCAATAATGATACGATTGAGCAAACCGGACTGGAAGGACAACTGATGAAAAAAGCATTGCAAACGTGTGCCAATATTGATGAGTTTGAAGCACTTTTGAAAGCGCTCCCCCAACCGACGCGTTTGGAAGCTAATTTTGGTGTCATCGATGCTTTGGGAGGGGCTGCCGAATTTGAATTAGCCAATTTTCACTACGTAAAATTTGATGCCAACGACCCCAAGCAAGCCCCCAATGGTTATCTGATACGGACAAACTTTTCGGTCAGCGGAACCTACGGAAAAGGAGGTGGATATACGCGTTACCGTACGGCAGACGATGTCTTCTATCAAGCGGTAAGCAACAATGATTTTGATGTGATGACGATATTGCAAGGTGCTTCCCGGAACCTTACCCACTCTTTAACCAAAGAAAATCTTTGGAATTACCGGAATATCCCTGCAGGCACTCCCAAATACGTTTGTCTGAAAGACTTTATCCCCCGCAGCGGTTCGGCGTCATCTATTGTCGTTCAAGGGGTCACAAAGGACAAATCTCCTTCACTCACTACGATGTGGGCGGTAGTTGGATTTCCTTTGACCTCCGTCTGTGTCCCGCTGTGGTTAAATACCAAGCAAGCACTCCCGCACCTCGTCCGCTACGATCCGGAAATCAAGGACAGCCCTATCTGTCACGCTGCCTTACAATTCAAAAAAGACGTTTACTCCTACCGGCTGGGGTCGCACAGTAAGTATTATATCAATGTCAATGCTCTGCTTAATGCTGACGGCAAAGGATATTTGCAAAAACTGAAGCCACTGGAAAACCGTATCTACTCCAAAGCTCTTGCAATGACGCAGAAGTGGTATGCCAAAGGGAAAAGAGATGATAAAGAAATAGCATCCTTCTACCAATGGATTGATAATGAAGCCGATACCTACTACCGGGAGAATTTCGATTATAGCCTGCTGAAATAAACCTCATAAAAATAATGATCCCTATGAAAAAAACGCTTGGTTTACTGGTGATAATTCTCTTATCCGCTTCCTGCCACAACAAAACAAAACACTCCGTCGCCACTCCCAATCCTCCGAAGATTCAAGTAGGGGTTTTTAACGGCAATGGAGCCAGTCCGGTCTGCATCGTTGAAACCATGGAGGCGGTAAAAATTGATCCGGAAATGGAAGTCCGGGCGGTGTCGGCAGTGGATATTGAAAACGGGATTCTTTCCCATTTGGATGCACTTGTTTTTCCCGGGGGGAGCGGAAGTAAAGAATTTAATAATTTAGGACTTTCCGCTGCGCAAAAAGTCAAAGATTTCGGGCAGACACATGGCAAAGGATTGGTCGGAATATGTGCCGGAGGCTACCTTTTTGCCACGACTCCCACCTATCCAAGCCTGCAAATCGTAAAAGCACAAAATTATCGTAAGTTCTATGACCGTGGGCGGGGATTGATTGCCTTTACACTTAACGAAGAGGGGAAAAAAATATTCCCCGAGCTTACCAAACAAGATACGCTCTTTATTCAATATTACGACGGACCTATCTATCGCCGCTACGACTCAACACGCTACATCATTCCGGCAAATATTGCGTCGGATATCGCCACCCACGAAGGCTACCCGCATAATGTTACACCCGGGAGACCGGCTTTTCTTTGCGGTGACTACGGTAAGGGAAAAGTCTTTATCAGCGTAGGACATCCGGAGGCTACTGCCGGAATGCGCTGGATTGTTCCGCGAATGATACGCTGGACATTGAACAAGCCCCTTATTTCCTATGGGAAAAACGTAGTTCGCCCCGGTCTCAACCATCGCGAGATTCTTTTCTATTCCGCACAAAAGAAGCAGGAGAAAGATGATTTCTGGAAGTTGTCCGGCACCGATGAGGAGATTATCACCGCCCTACATGACCTCCATTCCTTGCGTTCACGTCCTTCTATCCGTTGGTCAATCGGATTGCTCCGTCACTCCTCACCGGAAGTCGTTTTAGAAGCAGCAAAATATATTGTAGAGTCGGAATATACCCCAGCTTTGGAAGATTTAAAGGAAGCTACCGAATCACAAAGCGACACTTCCGTCAGAAAACAATTGAAGGAATTACTCAATAAATTGCATGGGATATACGGGAGTCGTAAGTAGAGGCTGTCTATTAAGCCCAATAAAGCGTTATAATCGTACTTAAACATTCTATTCCGGACTCTTGATTTTATGGGCAACTGTTTAGGCTCTGCGTTGCGAGCTTTTGAAATGAAAATTTTTCAATTCACCACTATTCCAATTGGTTACTATAATATTTTATCTTTGGTGATTTTAATGATTTGCCCGTCTTCTATTACTACTTTGCTTCCTTTATGTATTTTTGCCTGAATATCTTAAATGTGTCTCGGGTATAATGTGTAACAAAATCGGCAAGGTCTATTTTTACGGTTTTTCCGTTTTTAGGCATTTTGGCATTTAAGTATGCTACATCATAAAATTTGGCTTGTTCTTTTACGTTTTTTTATTTTCAATTTGTTTTATGGTTTTATCAAAGTCGTCATCGGCTTTGCTCAATGCTTTTTGTTGCAATTTTTTGTATTTATCATATTCCAATTCGGCGTTTTGTTTGGCAAGTTCGTGTGAAATGGTTCCGGCATTTTGCAAAATTTCGCGGTCGTTGAGCTGTAAAAAAGCGTCTAATTTAGCAATCCAATCTTTCATATACATTGGTATTCTTCGCATAGCTTGTCCTTCGGCAAAAATAAGATATTGTTCCACCAAATTATTTAAAGTTCTTAATTCTTCTTCATTCAGATAGTTTTTAGCAATGCTAACATCCGATTTACGGATTTTATCGCCGCGCCAGTTGGTCAGTCCCATATTGGGTTTTGTGCTGTCGGCTCGTTCGTTGATAATTTCGGCGGCGGTTTTTCCGGTAATAGCCCAGTGCATTTTGTTTTGCACAGTCTGAAAAAACTTAATACTCAATTCGTGTGTAGGGTCGTAGTCAACACTTGTAGCATAAATGTCTGTAATTTTGCGGTAAAAACGTTTTTCGGAAGTGCGTATGTCTTGGATACGCTGTAAAAGTTCTTCAAAATAATCAAAAGGCAAATCGGGATTTTTCAGTCGCTCGTCATCTATTACAAAACCTTTTACTATATATTCACGTATGCGTTGTGTTGCCCATTGACGGAATTTTGTGGCAATATGTGATTTTATGCGGTAACCGACCGAAATAATCGCATCAAGATTATAAAATTTTGTTCTGTATTTTTTGCCGTCTGTTGCAGTTGTCAAGAATTCCTTGACAACTGAATTTTTATCTAATTCTCCTTCTTTAAAAATATTAGAAAGGTGTAAACTTATATTCTGTTTCGTAGTTTGGAACAATTCCGCCATAGTTTTTTGCGTAAGCCAAACGGTTTCGTCTTGAAAACGGACATCAATTTTTGTTTCGCCGTTTTCGGTTTGATATATTAAAAATTGAGAATTATTAACCGGTAAATTATCCATTGTTTTCAACCTAAAAAATTTTAATTATATCATCAAATGACTTTAAGTCGTCTTTTATTTCATCCAGTTTTACGTATACAGGGGTGTAGGCGTATTCTTTTTGTATCCAAAAAATTCTTTGCTCCGGATATTTTGTTGTCTGACGGCTACCCTCATAATAAATTATTGTCGCAGCAAAGGTAAACAATTTTTTATTCACTAAGTATATATTTGTCGAAAGAATCATTAACATAGATATACGGAATTAATATTACGTAAGAAACCGCTGTTAAAGCAGAAAAAACAAAAGCTTTAAGTCTTAAACCCGAGAGATTTAAAAGTTCATCGGCAGGCATTCTGGTGCTCTTGCCATATATTAGAAAATATGGAATTGATGAGCTAATTCAAGACTCTGATTATCCCGGGACAAAACAAATAAACACTTTATCATCCATCCTTTCTTTTGTCGCTTTAAAAGCTTCCAATATTAGCAGATATACATTAGATGATAAATGGTGTATGGATCGCGGGCAGGGACTTTTTGCCGGACTTAATGTTCTGCCCAAAGCTGCCTGGTTCTCTTCTTATTCGCACAAAGTTACCTCGGATATGAATCAGAAATTTCTCAGATTGCTTCATCAAAAATGGCTCTCTATGGGCTTGTTATCAGATACTTCTAATCTTGACTTTACGACTATTCCGTATTGGGGTGAGAACGATCACCTAGAAAACAACTGGTCGGGCAAACGCACCAAAGCGCTACCATCTATGCTGGCCGTGCTGGCACAAGACCCCGACAGCGGAATTATTGATTATGGGAACACCAACGTAATGCATAAAAATGAAAGTGCTGTGGTCCTTGAGTTTTTGGATTTTTACAGAGCAGGGGGCGAAAACGACAAGGACTTGAAATACCTGATATTTGACAGCAAATTTACCAACTACGAAAACCTTGCAATGCTTAATGAGTCGGGAATAAAGTTTATTACCATCAGACGAAGGGGAAAGAATATTGTACAACGACAGGAAAATCTACCGAAGGGAAATTGGAAAAGCATAAGTATAGAGCGGGCAGGAAATAAAAAAGCAACGGTTAAGGTTCTTGACGAAACCGTGTGGCTTAAAAAATACAATAATAACATCCGGCAGGTAAGCATTACCGGACATGGAAAAATAAAACCTGCTATCATTATAACCAATGATTTTGATTTGCCGATTGAGCAAATTGTCAGGAAATATGCACGTCACCGGCTGGTTGAGAAAGCCATATCGGAACAAATTGAATTCTTTCATCTTAACAGAGTATCTTCATCAATGGTTATCAAGGTTGATTTTGACTTGACTATGAGCATCCTGACCCACAATATTTTTCGTCTCTTTGCAATGGATACCGAGAGATACACTCATGCTACCGACCAAAAAATCTATACTAAATTTTTAGAAAATTCTGCTGATATTGTCATTGATGAAAACCAAATAAGAATTGACCTGAAGAAAAAACGCAACCTCCCTCAAATCTTACAAATGACTTCTGATTATAAATACTTGCAATATCCTTGGCTTAATAATCTAAAGTTGATTTTTTCCGGCGCTACTTAGTGTTTGTCCATAAAGTCCGGAGTCTGAGATAGAATGTTCTAGAACAAGGCTTGCGAAATACTCAAAACCAAGGAGTTGACTTTTGTCAATGACTGTTTTGAGTATGAGCGTAACGAAGTTATTGGACATTATAGACAGACTCTACTTATTCTTGATATTTACGTGTTTAAAATTACCGTGAAAACCTATGATTAAGATTAAGAAGTTCTGAATTAGCAGAAAGTGCAATTTTAGTTCTTGTTGAATGAATTTTGGCTTTCATTTTGTCAATCCATTCGTAATATTCTGATATATTT
>WFZU01000287.1 GCA_015489405.1 Bacteroidales bacterium | reverse complement strand
CTCCAATATATGGTATTCGCGAAAGGCAACGTGTTGATTTTTAGTGTTCTGAAAATCTTTCTTTGTGTATGCTTAACAGGCTTTTCAAGAATGTTTATCAAGCAAACACTACAAAATATCGGGCATCCTTTTACCCCTCTCTCAAATAAATATCGTGAAAATAATCACAATTAAAAATAATTTTATACCTTTGTAAAAAATATTCGTGAAGTGCTAAAATACGATTAGCTCTTGGTCCGAATGCACAAACACAAGACGGTAAGGGTCTATTTTTACAACATTTTTTAATAAAATTTTACACAGGATGAAAAAAAGAATCATTGAAACTATCGGAACTATTTCCAAGGAGGAGGTTTTATGTTCGCTGGAAGAAAAACTTTCTAATAAGGCGATGATTTTAGAGAGTCATTTCCCTTTTCCCGGGTACTATCATGCGAACCCCAGCGGATTGCAGCAGGCTCCCCGGTCGTTGTTTTTTGTTACTAAAAAGAAATATGATGAAGAATTTATCATTCGGTCATCCATAGCGGTTGCCCAAAAAACCGGTATCTCTTTTGATGGAGCTCCCGGGCGCATCAAAGTGTATAATATTCCCGCTTATTGTATTCGTATCAAAGGTTTGGAAAGTTATCGGGATGTGCCTGCTCTGGTATCGGCTTTTAAGAGTGCAGGTTTTGAATTTCAGAAATTTACACGGGTCTCCGATTATGACAGTGTCATCCGTATTCAAAAATTCTTTGAATTGTATGAGATTTCCGAAGGGGTTTATTCGGATGCTTTGCAAACGGGCTGGTATTATTTCGAGATACCAAGACAATTGACTTGGGAAGAGTTCGCCAAGATTACGGTTGAAATCAAGCATAATATTGACAATCCTATTTTTGATGCTGCCATCGGTACCATCTATCGACACCATAAAATCGTGGATATGATTCGAATATACGACAGCCATTGCAATGATGCAAAACTCGAGAAAATACACCGTTATTATTTGAAAAAACTTTAGTAAAGATTTCGCGGAGTGAAGGTGGAGTGAAGGTTTCACTTTAAGTGAAGCCTTCATTTTTATTTGTAGTAATTCCAAATAGCATTAGAGGCAACGAATTCTTTAGTGTTTTTGTCTCACAATATAAAATGAGAAGTATGAAAAAATTACAAATTGTATTATTGTTAATCGTCGGGACTATTGCGTTGCAGGCTGCGACGATTGAGAAAGTCTATTATTTCGAGCATTACAAGATAGTTCAAAAGGGTGATTTTCAGTCCATTGTTTTTGAAAATACCTTGTTGAGTGGTATGCAGGGCGAGCCAAGTCTCCCTTATTGTGCGGTGTCTCTGATGTTGCCTCCGGGGCAATCGGCTGTGCGTATTGAGGTTAGCGGGGAAGAAGAGCGTATTGTTCCGGGAACTTTTAAGCTGTATCCCTACCAAGAGTCACGAACGCTAAATGATGATACTAAACATGATTTTCTTATCAACGATGCGTTGTATGCCAAGGATATGGATTATCCGTTAAAACCGGCTGGAAAACTTATTACGCAGTATATGAACGGCTATTCTTTTGCTTTGTCTTCGTTCACTCCCGTGCGTTATAATCCGCAGAAAGGAGAGTTGCGCTATTACACGAAGGTGAAGGTGCGAATCACGACTCGCCCGGACCAAAAGGCGGCAAAGGCGATGGAAAATCTCCATAGTTCGAAACGTATTTTGCGCAGGGTCTCGCGCTTGGCGCAAAATAAAGAAATGATAGAACATTATCCGCAAGGACAAAAATCCGCCGATGATTATCAATTGTTGATTATTACCACAAATACGTATGAGGATAGTTTTGAGGATTTGCGTGCTATGTATATTCCTCGCGGTATCCGGAGTGAAGTCGTAACGAAGTCTTCCATCCTTTCGAGTATGGAAGGACAGGATGCGCAGGAAAAAATACGGAATTATATTATTCAGGAGTACCAAAATCACGACATTGAGTATGTTCTTTTGGGTGGTGATGTGGAACTGATTCCTTATCGCGGTTTCTACTGTCATGTGCAATCCGGAAGTGGCTATGACGACAATGGTATTCCCGCAGATTTGTATTATTCGGCTTTGGACGGCAATTGGAATACCGATAATGATAACCATTGGGGAGAGCCCGGGGAGGATGATTTGCTTCCGGAGGTCGCTGTTGCGCGTTTCCCTTTTAGTAATATGCAGGAGCTTAACAATCTGAAACACAAGTCTATATCATATCAGGATAGTCCGGTTTTGGGCGAATTTACCAGCCCGCTCCTAGCCGGAGAATATTTGTATAGTGAGCCGGAAACCTGGGGTAGTGATTATTTGGAACTCTTGAGAGGGTATCATGATGACAACGGCTATACGACGATCGGTATTCCGGAAACGAATAATATCGAAACCTTGTATGAACATGATCAATCGTGGTCAGGCAGTGATCTGAGGGCAAAAATAAACAGTGGAAAACAGTTTGTCCATCACGTAGGACATGCCAATGAGACGATGGTAGCCCACCTTTCCATTGGGGATATTACCAATTCTAATTTCTCGGGAGCTAATGGTGAGGATCACAATTATACTTTTTTACAAACTCACGGGTGCAATTGTGGTTCCTTTGATTATAACGATTGTATCTTGGAGAAGATGGTAACAATCCAGAATTTTGCGGCAGCAGTCATTGGAAACTCCCGTTATGGTTGGTTTAATGAAGGGCAAACGGAAGGTCCCGCAGCTCATCTTCATCGCGAAATGGTAGATGCTCTCTATCATGAGAAAATGAATCATATCGGTAGTGCTTTTGTAGAAGCTAAGACGCAGACTGCTCCCTGGGTAACCGCTCCCGGTCAGTGGGAAGAAGGGGCTTTGCGTTGGAATTTTTATGACATAAATATTTTGGGAGATCCTGCTTTGAGTGTTTTGACGGACGAACCCGAAAGTGTCACGACCACTTATGAAAATACATTACCCATCGGGGTAAACTCCCTGGATGTGAATGTCTCCAAAGATGGAATTGCATTGGCGAATATGAGCTGTGTACTGTTGAAAGACGGGGAAATTTATGCACAGGCATATACCGGAAGCGACGGGAATGCTACACTCGTCCTTTCCGAGCCTTTCAGTAATGTCGGAACCGCTCAATTGGTGGTCTCGGGCTACAATTGTTTGCCAACCTACTATCCGGTTGAGATTGTTCCTAATGAAGGTTCTTATGTTACTTTGGAGGGCTTTAGTATCAATGATGTAAATGGAAATAATAATGGAAATGTTGATTATGGAGAGGAAATATTATTAAACATTGTTGTAAAGAATGTGGGCTCGGAGGATGTCTCCGGAGTAAATGCAACGATATCCACCGGAGATACTTATGTACTTGTCAATGACAGTACCGTGAATGTAGGAGATATTGGTGCCGGAGGAACGATTAACCTTACTGCTGCTTTTTCTGTTACGATTTCGGACAATGTCCCGGATTTGCATACGATACCTTTTTCGTTGAACTTTGTCAGCAGTAATAACGAAAGCTGGGAGTCCGGATTTAGTTTGTTGGCTTATGCTCCTTTTTTTACTATCAACGGGATGACTGTTGATGACGGCAGCAGCGGGAACGGGGATGCCAATTTGGACCCGGGAGAGACGGCTGATATTGTGATTTCTACGCTCAACAGTGGCCATGCCGATGCTTATGACCTTTCTGCACTTTTGCAGACCGGAAGTGAGTATTTGACTATCAATGAGGATACGTTTTCCTCCGAGAGTTTGGCTGCAGGGGCAAATATGAATGCGATTTTCAATGTTACAGCTGATGCCGGTACGCCGGAGGGAACTTCCGCATGGTTGGATTATTCGGTGCAAGCCGGTAATTATTCCAATGAACAGCAGTTTAACTTGGTGATTGGTGAAATGCCTGTATTTCTGATGGAAAACGGGAACGCTACGCTTTGTGCCGGAAAATTTTATGACAGCGGTGGGGAGTATGGAGAATATGGGAATGATGAGGATTTGGTCTTCACTTTCTACCCGGGCAGCGATAATGCTAAGATAAAGGTTAATTTCGAGTCGTTCAGTACCGAAGGTTCTTACGATTTTTTGTATATTCACGATGGAGAGACCACGGATGCTCCACAGGTAACGGGTAGCCCTTTCACGGGAGTTACCGTGCCCCAAGAGATATTAGCTACCAATGAAGCCGGAGCTATCACATTTCACTTTACTTCAGACTATTCGGTTACATCTTCGGGATGGGATGCGTTGGTCAGTTGTGAGATTAACACCGCTGTGGACGAAGTGGATAATGCGGATGGGTTCAGGATATTTCCCAATCCGGCAAAGGATGTTCTCTATATCACTTCTCCGGAACCTTCGCAAGTTACTCTCTATAATCTGTTAGGAGAAGCAGTGCAGACGATTCCGGTGAAGAAAGACTTTCTCCAATTGGATATTTCCGGATTGAATCGGGGAATTTATTTCCTGCGTTTTGATACTTCGCACGGTCGTTTCACCAAAAAGATGGAGAAACGATAATCCTGTTGTTGACGGACATTGACGGGGGAGAGCTTTGCTTCAAGCGGAAGCTCTACGTTCTCTATTAGTGCAATTTATGTCCGATGATGTTAAAAAATTCGTTTCGTGTTTCTACCTTTTCAAATGCACCTGTGAAGTCGGAGGTGGTCGTGGTGGAATTTTGTTTTTGAACGCCTCGCATCATCATGCATAAGTGGTTGGCTTCTATCACAACGGCTACTCCAAGAGGGTTTAAGGTCTTTTGAATGACCTCTTTGATTTGTGTAGTGAGTCTTTCTTGTACTTGGAGTCTCCGGGCGAAAATATCCACCACGCGGGCTATTTTGCTGAGACCGGTGATTTTTCCGTTGGGAATGTAGGCTACATGCGCTTTTCCGTAAAAGGGTATCATGTGATGTTCGCACATGGAATAGATTTCTATGTCTTTGACAATCACCATTTCACGGTAGTCTTCATTAAACATTGCCGAACGCAAAATTTCCTCGGGGTCTTGCAGGTAACCTTGCATTAAAAACTGCATGGATTTGGCAACCCGTAAGGGGGTTTTTTGTAAGCCTTCACGCAGGGGGTCTTCTCCTATCAATTTGATGATTTCCCGGTAATGGTAGCTTAGTTTTTCCGTTACCTCGCCATTGTATTTGTCTTCTCTTTCGTAGCCTTCATTCATATTTTCTTGTGTTATTATACAGGGGCGCAAAGGTATAATATTTTTACCGGCGCGAACAAATTATTTCCTACTTTTGTGGGAAAATTGATGTATGGATTTTCAATCTAAAAGAGTTATTGGTGTCATTCATCTGCTTCCTTTACCCGGAGCCCCGATGTATGATGGCAATATGGACAATGTGATACGGACGGCTTTGCGCGAGACCGCCATTTATGAAAAATACGGGCTGGATGCTGTCATTATAGAAAATTTCAGAGATGCCCCCTTTTTTAAGGAGCGTGTGCCGGTGGAAACGGTGGCAGCTATGGCGGTGGTCTGCAAAGCTGTTGCTGCGGAATTTTCCGGAGAAACAGGAGTTAATGTTCTTCGCAATGATGCTCTTTCGGCTATGGCAATAGCGACAAGTACGGGCGCCGGATTTATCCGGGTGAATGTACATACCGGAGCGATGCTCACAGATCAAGGAATTATTGAAGGGCGGGCAGCAGAGACTTTGCGCTTGAAAAGAAGTTTGCAATCCCGGGTTCAAATTTTTTCGGATGTAGCGGTCAAACATGCTGCACCGTTGGCGATGCGCCCTTTGGAGGAGGAAGTGAAAGATGTTACGGAAAGGGGACTTGCGGATGCCGTGATTATTTCGGGAAGCCGTACGGGAGCCGCTGTTGATTTGAAACAACTTCAAGGATTGAAACAATGGACTTCCAAGCCGGTTTTGCTCGGGAGCGGTGTGAATATCGACAATTTTTCCTCCTATTTGGAGTTCGCCGATGGTTTTATCGTAGGCAGTTATTTTAAAACTAAAGGACGGGCGGATAATTTTGTGGACGAGAAAAGGGTGGCGGAGTTTATGCGGGCTTTCCGGAGAATATTATAGACTATACTCCCGACTTTATGGACAAAC
The DNA here is from genome assembly GCA_015489405.1 of Bacteroidales bacterium. Lineage (GTDB taxonomy): Bacteria > Bacteroidota > Bacteroidia > Bacteroidales > S143-32 > S143-32. The sequence goes on along the minus strand of WFZU01000287.1, from coordinate 5,644 downwards.
ACTATTATAGAGTCCGTCTATAATGTCCAATAACTGCGTTACGCTCATACTCAAAACAGTCATTGACAAAAGTCAACTCCTTGGTTTTGAGTATTTCGCAAGCCTTGTTCTTGAACATTATAGCTCAGACTCTTGACTTTATGGACAAACACTATTATAGTGCTTGTCTATAATGTCCGACTTCTGCGTTACGCTCGTTCTGAAAGCAAGGGAGTTGATTTTTCGGACAAACATTGTATTATTTTTCCTGACATTGTCCGCAATAGTATTATTATCACAAATCGTGCGGTGTTTGTGTTGCTTTTCGCTGCATCAACAATGAGGGGCATTTTTTTTCTTACCACGAACATACATTTGCAGAAACCGGATTTAGTGAAGAAACAAAATCCGGTGTCCGGAAATCATACCATGGAAGGATATGCCATTATCAGAAAAATAATGCAGAATATCTTATTAACAATAAATTGTTAGTTGTAATCGTATAGAGTAGGGTAAAGTAATAATAATCCACCTATTTTTGCATTAATATATGGGTAGTATGGCAAAAAGAAAAACAACAAAGAAAAAAAAGACACGAAAAAAGGCGAGTGCCTTACACTCCCTTTTTTCCTTCTTCAAAAGTGAGCGGTTTTTTCACACTTTCGGGCTTTTGATGATATTGTTTTCCGCTTTGCTGTTCATTGCGGAGATTTCCTATATCCTTAGTTGGAAAGCCGACAGCGCCGGGCTGTATCGTGAACAAGCACACAATTGGATTGGTTGGACGGGAAGGCACCTTGCCACTTTCTTTGTTGAACAACTTTTCGGAATAGGGTCTGTACTTTTTGCCGTGTTGTTTTTCATTTACGGCTTCAAAGTGCTTTTTAAACATTCTTTGGTACCTATTGTCCGTTTTACGATTCATTCGGTGATCGTGATGTTTTTGCTTTCTTTGATTCTTGCCATTGTGCTCTTGCCTTTTGAAGATTATATCAATTTGGCGGGGAATATCGGTTTGCAGACCTATTTGGCAGGACAATATTATTTGGGGAAAATAGGGGTTGTCATCTTTGTATTTTTCCTGGTTGTACTTTATTTGACCTTGATGTTTAATATTTCTTTTTCACTTCCTAAGCGAGAGAAAAGGGAGCGTGCAAAGGAATCCCCGGGAGGAGAGGAGGTCGCCGACCGTTATAATACGGTAGAATTTGCTGTGGAGGGCGAACAAGAAGATGATTTCGCAAGTCCTCCGGAGCCCCAAGAGAGTCTTGAGGAGCAAGACAAGGAAGAAAATGAGGCAGAAGAAAGTGATGGTTTCGAGGAGGTACAAGCCCGTGCCGGAGAACCGAAAGAACAGGAAGAGGTTGAACTTCTGGTGGAGAAACCCAAAGAGGAAAAAATCTTGTCGGAGAAAAAAATTGCCGACATCAAAGACGGAGATCATATCGGTGTAGAAGAAGCTTTTGATCCCCGGTTGGAGTTGCCTCATTACCAATATCCCGGGATTGAACTCCTGAAAACCTATGAGCATGCTAATGCGGCAGTGGAAAAAGAGGAGTTGGAACAAAACAAACAAAAGATTGTAGATACACTCAACAACTATAAAATAGAAATTGTAAAAATCAAAGCTACTATCGGACCTACGGTAACCTTGTACGAGATTATTCCCGCTCCGGGCGTGCGTATCTCCAAAATAAAAAATTTGGAAGACGACATAGCCCTCAGTTTAGCAGCTTTGGGAATACGGATTATTGCACCTATTCCCGGCAGGGGCACTATCGGAATAGAAGTGCCTAACCGCAATCCGCAGATTGTATCGATGCGCACTATCTTGGCATCCGAGAAATTTCAGACTTCCAAATTTGAATTGCCTATCGGACTGGGAAAGACCATATCGAATGAAAGTTATGTCGTTGATTTGGCAAAGATGCCGCATATTTTGATGGCGGGGGCTACCGGACAAGGAAAATCGGTAGGTCTGAATGCTGTCTTGGCATCCTTGCTGTATAAGAAACATCCGACGGAATTGAAATTTATTTTGGTTGACCCCAAGAAGGTTGAACTCTCCCTCTATACAAAGATAGAACGTCACTTTTTGGCGAAATTGCCGGATTCGGAAGAAGCGATTATTACCGACACGCGTAAAGTGGTCAAAACCTTGAACTCTTTGACCATAGAGATGGACAATCGCTACGAACTTCTCAAGGATGCACAAGTGCGCAATATCAAAGAGTATAATGCCAAATTTATCAGCCGCAAATTGAACCCCCTGCACGGACATCGCTACTTGCCGTATTTCGTCTTGGTGGTGGACGAATTTGCGGATTTGATGATGACTGCCGGCAAAGAAGTGGAAGCTCCTATCACCCGTCTTGCCCAGTTGGCACGCGCGGTGGGGATTCACCTTATCATTGCGACGCAACGCCCTTCGGTAAATATTATCACCGGTTCCATTAAGGCAAATTTTCCGGCGCGTATCGCATTCCGGGTTATTTCCAAGATTGATTCCCGCACTATTCTGGATTCGTCCGGAGCAGACCAATTGGTTGGAAAAGGGGATATGCTGCTCTCAACGGGAAATGATTTGGTGCGCTTGCAATGTGCTTTTATAGACACCCCGGAAGTGGATAATATTACCGCTTTTATTGGTGCTCAAAGAGCTTTCCCCCATGCATACTACCTGCCGGAGGTGGAAGATGACGAAGATGCCAACAGTTTTGATATTGATTCCAATGATTGGGACGATATGTTTGAAGAGGCTGCGCGGATTATCGTGCAAACCCAACAAGGGTCCACTTCCCTGCTCCAACGGAAGCTGAAATTAGGTTATAATAGAGCCGGTCGAATCATTGACCAATTGGAAGCCGCCGGCATCGTCGGTCCCTTCAAAGGAAGCAAAGCCCGGGAAGTTCTCATTAAGGATGAACTGAGTTTGGAACAGTTTTTGAAAGATCTTCTCAACAAAGGATAATTTAATACTTTTGCACCGCAAAAAAACGTATTGGTTTTATCGCTTTTGTTGATTACTAATTTTTGAAATAGAAAAGGAATGAAGAAAAAACTGTTATTTATTTTTATGATGCTGTCGGCAACGGTCTTTGCCCAGTATTCCAACCAAAAAGGAGACAAAAAATCCAAAGAGATATTAGAGAAGTTTAAATTGAAGTCCGAAAGCTACAAGAATTTTACCGCCGATTTCACGTATAAGATGACCAATACGGAAGCCAATATCAGCGAGTCAAAAGATGGACATATCAGCGTGGAAGGAAATAAATATGTCCTGGATATTGCGGGGCAAAAAGTCATTTCCGACGGCACTACAACCTGGACGTATATCAAAGATGTGAATGAGCTTCAAATCAATGAGGTGGACGAAGACGATGATGAAAGTCTCACGCCGGCGAAAATTTTGACCTATTTTGATGATAAGTTCCGTTCCAAGATGATACAATCCAATTTTCAATACGGGACAGATGTCTATGTTATTGATATGATTCCGATAGAGGGCAAGTCATATTATAAGATACGTTTGGTTATTGATGCTAAGACTTATGAAATTCATGATTTCACTATTTTTGATAAAAACGGCAGTAAATTTTCGTACGTTATCCATAAGTTTCAACCGAATACGGATATAGACCCTTCCATTTTTACCTTTGATAAAAAGAAATATCCGGGAGTCGATGTCGTGGATATGCGATAAATAAGTTTCGCTCATCTTATTTAGAGCTTGTCTATAATGTCCGACCTCTGCGTTACGCTCGTTCTGAAACCGGTCATTGACGTAAGTCAACTCCTTTGCTTTCAGAACTTCACACGCCTTGAATTCGAACATCCTAGCTCAAACCTGTCTGCCGAATGTACAGTATCAGTTTGCGGAATGCTCAAAATCAAGGAGTTGGTTTCTGCCAACGCGATGCATTGAGCTTTCCGAAATGAAGTTTTGAGTATGGGCGGAAAGCTTTATTGGATATTATAGACAGCCTCTATTCAGCGAATCAGTGTAATCGTTCCCGAGCCTTTCCGGATTTCTCCTCCGGAGGAGAATTGAACTACCCAGGTATAAACATCCGATTGGCAATCTTTTCCCTGAAAGGTTCCGTCCCAGCGTTCCAAGGGGTTGTCTGTTGCAAAGACGCGCGTTCCCCAACGGTTGAATACTTGCAATCTGAATGTTCCGGTTTGTCCGGGGTTTGCTACATAAAATCCGAAAGTCCGGTTTTCCGGTATGGGGCTTCCCGGGTTGAAAGCCGTAGGCGTAGGAATTACATGGACATTAATTTCGGCAATGTGTTCCACACCACCGCAGGCGCTCAAAACAGCAAAATATTTTGTAGTCTTTTGCGGAGCAACTTCCACGGACCAATCTTCGGAGATAAGATTTGCTGCATCTACACTTTCTTGATACCAGCGGATGGAAACGGAGGCTTTGGGGAAAACCCAAACAGGTTCAAAATCGATTTGCTCCACATCGTAATTGCCGCTATTATCGGGGGAGAAACGCCATGTTTCAAGGTCTGCCGTCCAAGATTCGTTGTTGCGTCCGTCCACTGCGACTCCTTTGCTAATATCATAATTTAATCCTTGTGTCGCACGGTTGCCTTGATTGGCATCACATTCCGGTTTGTGAAAAATATTATTGTAAACGATATTGCTGCCTTCTTCAAGTACAATCTGGGAGCTCAGAGATAGGTCGGAACAAGCATACATCGGGGCTTCGCACCAGCCGGCAACAAATTTGCGGTGCGGGCTTTCGCCTATTATTCCGTAATACAGATAGGTGTTGTGCGGGCTGCTCATCGGACGCGAAAACAGATCTTGATAAGGACCCATTACCGATTTGGTAAAAATGGCATTGGGGATAGGTAGCATTTGCAGGTAATAGGTGGGAGGATTTATGTCAAAACTAAGCACTGCATTGGGACTCATGGAAATGCTGTCAAAATTCTCTCCATAAAAAGTAAATGGAAATCCAATAGGGAAAGGTCCTTCGAAGGCATCGTCCCAAGCTTCTACCATAGTGGCAAAAGTCCCGGTAAAAGTGGCTTCGAGTCTGACCGGAATACCGGCATTGGTGGAAATATCATCCCCTAAGTTCAGTTGGGCTTGCAAGCATAGAGAAAGAATTATACCGGCAAGCGTCAGACTGCTTCGCAATGGGCTGAGTGAGAGAAATTTTGTTGTCGTCATAACGTTTACTTTTTGTTTGGCGGGCTACATAAAAACGCCTTTCCGGGAATCATCTCTTTTTATCCGGATTGTGCAATATGCTATATATTGCCAATTCGTAGGAAAAAAGCCCGAAGCCGAAGATGCTCCCTTGACAGACCGGGGCAATCATAGAGGTATGCCGGAATTTCTCGCGGGCGAGAATATTGGAAATATGAACTTCGATGACCGGTACGTCTATGGCAAGAATGGCATCGGCGATAGCAACGGAGGTATGAGTATATCCTCCGGCATTGAGGACGATACCGTCATAGTGGCTAAGTGTGCTTAGTTGTAGTTGGTTGATGAGTTCTCCTTCGATATTGGTTTGAAAATAATCAATCTCTGCCTCCGGGAATTTTTTTTGCAGTTGCGGCAGGTAATCTTGAAAACTTTGATTCCCGTATATTTCCTTTTCCCTGTTGCCCAGCAGGTTGAGATTAGGTCCGTTCAAAAT